>DATJMX010000013.1 GCA_035508495.1 Candidatus Binataceae bacterium | reverse complement strand
TCGCGCGGCAGCTTGGCGAGCGCATCGCCTGTCTCGCTGCGATCGAGTTTGCGCGCGCCTGGCAGAGGAGTATCGCGGGTGGGAGAGGGTTTGATTGCGCGCCCCATTTCGCGCATCACAGCGTTCACGACTTTCTCGGCGATCTCGCGATGCGTCGTCAGCTTACCTCCGGCAACCGAGAACAATCCCGCGGCGCTGCGCAGAATCTCCTCCTCGCGCGGCACCGATGACGGCGCGCCCTTGCCTTCCGCAACCACCAGCGCGCGCAGACCGGCAAAGCTCGCGACGACGTCGTCAGCCGTGAGCTTGATCCCGGGCAGGCTCTCGCCGAGCACGCCGAGTAGGTAGGTGATGTCGCCGGGCTCGGCCGCGACCGCGGCCGGATCGCCGGTATAATCGGTGTCGGTCGTTCCGACCAGCACGTAGCGATCGTGCGGCATGACGAAGACGATGCGCCCGTTCGAATCGCCCAGCACCAGCGACTCGCGCACCGGGATCATTGCGCGCTGGAACACGAGATGGACGCCCTTGGTCGTGCGGATACTGGGATTCGCCGCGGGATCGTCCATGCGCCGTATATGATCGACCCAGGGTCCGGCAGCATTGACAAAATGTCGCGCGCGCAGCTCGCAGGCCGCGCCGCCGCGCAGGTCGCTCACACTCGCACTGGCGAGGAATCCGTCGCGCCTGGCGAATCCCTCGACGGCGGTGTAATTCGCGATCGCCGCGCCATGCAGGCTCGCGTCGAGAACATTCTCGAACGTGACCCGCGAGTCTTCCGCCCACGCATCGTAGTAGAGCGCCCCGCCCTTCAATCCGCTGCGGCTGAGTGTTGGCTCGTATTCGCGCACGCGCGCCGCACCGAGACTTTCATGACGCTCGCCGCGCGGAGTCCGCGCGAAGAAATCGTAGAGGAAAAGTCCCATCGCCATCGTGAAGCGGCCGAAGCCGCGCCCGCGATAGACGGGAAAGAGGAAGCGAATCGGCTTGACGAGATGAGGCGCAGTACGACGCCGCAGCCGTTCGCGCTCGCGCAATGCGTGAAAAACAAGGCGAAGCTGGCCCTGCGGCAAGTAGCGGAAGCCGCCATGAATCAGCTTCGACGATCGCGAGGACGTTGCGCCGGCGAAGTCGCCGCGCTCTATCAGCGCAACCTTGAGCCCGCGCATCGCAGCGTCGCGCGCGATGGCGGCGCCGTTGATTCCGCCGCCGATTACGGCGAGATCGAATTCTTGGTCGCGGAACCGCTCGAGACTGCGCTCGCGATTTAACCCTGACGCCACGCTACACGACGAATCTTCCGCTCAATGATGTTCGCTTGTCAGTAAGCGTCTGGCCCGGAGGAACGCTGTCCAACATGTCCCCCGCAACGTAAGCCTGATTCATGGCAATTAAATAGCGAAGCCGCCCCCCGCACGAAAGGGTCGAAGCGCGACTTCAAAATGGTTGCAATGAGTGCAACCAATTATCTGTGCCACGCAAGGCCTCATCTCCCACGACTGGTATCAAGCTCGACAGCCGTGCTCGATCGCGACTCAAAGCCTTGGCCCAGGCCAAAATCGGTCTCAGCAGTGGCTGATGAAAGAAGCGATCGAGCGCTACCTCACCGAAGAGGAAGAAAACGAGCGCGTCATGAGGGACACGCTCGAACGTCGGGAGCAATACCTCGAAACCGGCGAGACGATCCCTCACGCAACAGTTGAAGCCTGGTTGAAAACCTGGGGAACCGATCGTGAACGGCCACGGCCGCGCGCAAGGGACTGAGATGGTTGCCTAAAGCGCTCTTCGATCTGGAGAGATTACGCACATTTCTAGCTAAACGAAGTCCCGAGGCCGCCGCGCGCGCCTCCCAATTTTGATCGTGCGCAACGGGCATGGACGCGAACGACGAACGATGACCTGAGGCGCTCAACTCCGCGCGAGCGCCCGTACTACGGCGGCGGCCATTTCGCTGGTGCTGGCTTTGCCGCCTAAATCGCGCGTCAGGGTGCGGCCGGCGCGGAGGACGGCACTTACCGAGGCGCGGATTTTATCGCCTTCGCGCGGATGGCCGAGATAGTCGAGCAACATCGCGCTTGAGAGGATCGCGGCGACCGGGTTTGCGATGTTCTTGCCGGCGATGTCGTTAGCGGTGCCGTGGACGGCCTCGAAGATCGCACCCTTGTCGCCGTAGTTCGCACCCGGCACGAGGCCGAGTCCGCCGACTAGCCCCGCACATAGATCCGAGACGATATCGCCGTAGAGATTTTCCAGCAGCAATACGTCAAACGCGGCCGGCGCTGTCACGAGCCGCATGCAGGCCGCATCGACAATCTGCTCGGTGTACTTGATCTCGGGATACTGCTTCGCGACGGCGCGCGCGCATTTCAGAAACAGGCCGTCGGACAGCTTCATGATGTTGGCTTTGTGAATCGCGGTGAGCGATTTGCGGCCGGTGCGGCGCGCGTAATCGAAAGCGAACTTCGCGATTCGGGTCGAGGCCTTGGCGGTGATGATCTTGATGCTCTCGACAACGCCCGGCGCAACTTCGTGCTCGATACCGGCGTAGAGATCCTCGGTATTTTCGCGCACCACAGTCAGGTTCACGTTACGGAACGGCGACGGGATACCGGCGAAGCTGATCGTCGGGCGCAGGTTCGCGTAGAGGTCGAAGGTTTTGCGCAGCAGCACGTTGATCGAGCGAAAGCCCTCGGCGACACGCGTTTCGAGCGGACCCTTGAGCGCGACTCGCGTCCGCAACATCGATTGCAGCAAGTCTTCCGGCACGGGATTGCCGAAGCGGCGGAAGGCGTTGGCGCCGGCGGCCTGCCGATCCCAGTCGATTTTAATCCCGGTCGCCGCAATCACTTCGACCGCTGCGCCGATCACTTCGGGTCCCACGCCGTCGCCCGAGATCAGCGTCACCTGGTGGCTGCCCGCGGCCGCGCGCCGCGCCTTAATCAACTTTACTGGTCGCTTTCCGTTGCTCCGCACTGCACTCCCGTTTCCGGCGCTAGCTCTGATTCACGAGCCCGATAAACACGTCGGTGACGTTAGTTCCAGTCGGACCGGTGACGAGCGAGTCGCCGAGTTGTTTGAAGAAAGTGTATGCGTCCGCACGACGAAGCGCATCGGGGGCGCTCAGCGAGAGCGCTTCGGCGCGCCCGAGAGTGTCGGGGAACACGTAAGCTCCAGCGGCGTCGGTCGGCCCATCGATACCGTCGGTGCCGGCGCATAGCGCTGCGATATTCGCATTGCCGGCGAGCTCAATCGCAAGCGCGAGCGCCAGATGCTGCGCGCGTCCGCCGCGGCCCGAACCGCGCACGGTGACTACAGGCTCGCCTCCCGATAACACGCAGACATTCTTGTCGCGAATCGAGCGTAAATAGTGTGCCAGCGTGCGCGCGAGATCCGCAGCTTCGCCGGAGAGCGCGGGAGCACGCATCACGGTATGGCCGAGATCGCGCGCGGCGACTTCGGCGGCATCGAGCGCGGTCGAGTTGTCGCCTATGATCATGTTAGTCACGCGCGACATGATCGGATCGCCGCTCTTGACCGTCTCGGCGATCTCGCCCGCGACTCCGCGTTCGAGAGGATCGCGAACGGATTCGGGCGTGCGGCCCCATATAGTGCGACGCTTGAGCACTGCGATCGCATCGGCGAACGTCGTGGGGTCAGCCGCGGTAACGCCCGAGCCAATCGTGGCGAGATCGTTGCCCGGAACATCCGACAGAATCAATGTGAGCACTCGCGCACCGTTGATTGCCCGCACGAGCCCGCCGCCCTTCACCTGCGACAGATGCTTGCGCACGAGATTCAGCTCGCGGATGTTCGCGCCGGCGCGCAGCAGGAACTTTGTCGTCGCGATCTTGTCGGCAAGGGGAACATCAGTGACCGGCTTCACGAACATCGCGGAGGCACCGCCGCTCAGCGCGACGATCACGAGATCGTCGGGCTGAGCTTGTGACAGCATCGCAAGAGCGGCATCCGCAGCGGCGACGGATCGCTCGTCGGGCAGCGGATGCGCGCCAACCAGGAACCGCACTCTCGAATCGGATTGCGGCGTCGCTAATCCTTCGGGCACAACCGCGATTGCGCCGGTAAGCTTCGCGCCGATGCTCTTCTCAGCTTGCAGAGCCATCGCGCGCGCAGCCTTGCCGATAGCGAGGAGAAAGATGCGTGGTGATCCGGCGAGCATCGAGTCGATTTCGTCGCTGGCCAGCGCCTTCGCGATCAATGCTCCCGGCTCGACCGCATCAATAGCGGCGCGATAGATCTTTCCAAGATCGGCATGCGGCGGAGTGTTCGGCCTCGTCGCCATCTCAAATCTGCGGAGCGCTCTTCGAAATAACCTCGCCCGCACGGCGGGAGAGGTCGCGCGGCGCCGCGCTTGCGATTCTTTTTCGCAAGTACCGTGAGGCGCGGGTGAGGGTGCAGCGCTCGAAGCTCGCACCAATTCTCGCTGCGCACATTCTGGCGCGCTCACGCCGCGGCACCCTCACCCGGCCGGCAAGCAGCTTGAACTCAGACATCTCAAGCTGCTCGCCAGCCGACCTCTCCCGCTTTGCGGGCGAGGTTATTTCGGAATTCGATGCGGCAGATATCAACTTTTGGGGCGGAGGGTTTTGATGGTGCCGTCGGCGTTGGCGATTAGCACTATGTCGGACATGCCGATGAAGATTCCTGTGCCGACCACCCCTGGGATCGCGAGCAGGTCGCGGTCGAGCTTGGCGGCATTCGCGATCGGCTTCAGTTTGCAATCTAAAATAAAATTGCCGTTATCGGTCCGGAACGTCTGACCATCTTTCTCGCGCAGCAGCGCTTTCAGACCGAGCGATTTCACTGCGCGCGTGACAAGAGGCAGCGCGAACGGAACGATCTCCACCGGCAGGCTGCCGCGCGTTCCGAGGCGCGGCACGACCTTCTCCTCACCCACGAGCACCACGAAGCGGCGCGACGAGGCGACTACGATCTTTTCCCGCACCAGCGCGCCGCCATAGCCCTTGATCAGGTTGAGGCGCGAATCGACTTCGTCGGCGCCGTCGAAATCGATATCGATGCGAGCGACGTCGCTCAGCTCCACCACCTCGATTCCGACCGAGCGTCCAAGCTCCGCGCTCCCATTCGAGGTCGGCACGCCCCGCACCTTGACCCCACTCTCACCGAGCGCCTTGATGAATGCGCTCGCGGCGCGGCCCGTGCCGAGGCCCAGCACCTGGCCCGGTTTGACGAGCTTCAGCGCATAGCGCCCTAGAGCATCGAGTTGTTTTTCGCTCGCGGCAGGCATCGACAGTCAGTGAACTCTAGCGATGACCTTGCCGCAACAGGTTGATGAACTCGTGACGGGTCTCGACATTGGTACGGAACACGCCGAGCATCGCCGAGGTCGTGACAAAGGAATTCTGCTTCTCGACGCCGCGCATCCGCATGCACATGTGCTCGGCCTCGAGCACCACGGCAACGCCCAGCGGATCGATCTCATCCATCAAAGTACGCGCGATCTGCGTCGTCATCCGCTCCTGCACCTGGAGGCGGCGGGCGAAGATCTCGACCATCCGCGCGAGCTTGGACAACCCGACGATCTTGCGATTCGGCAGGTAGGCGACGTGCGCCTTGCCCATGAACGGCAGCAGGTGATGCTCGCAGAGCGAGTAGAAGTCGAGGTCCTTGCACAGGATCATCTCCTGGTAGTCTTCCTCGGTGAAGAGCGCGCCGTTGATCGCTTCCTTGGGATCCTTGCGATAGCCGGCGGAGAAATACTCGAACGCCTTGGTGACGCGCTGCGGTGTGCGCTCGAGGCCTTCGCGATCGGGATCCTCGCCCATGAAGCGCAGGATCGTGCGCACCGCCTCTTCGACTTTTTCCCGCTCGAGCTTTTCGCGCGACGCACTGGCAGATGGCTTCGCGTGGCCATTGGTGGCGACCCGGTTCATTTGAAGTTCTCCTTGCGCCAGGCGTTGAACTTGAGCGCGAGTTCGATAGCGAGCGACGGCCCTCCGCCGCTCATAATATTGAAGCCAGCAACCTCGCCTGCCAATGAAGTCATTAGCGCTAAATTGGATGCGAGAGAATCGGCGCGCACCTCTTCTTCGGACTTGCCCGCGTAGCGATCGAGATGCCCGCTCGCGCTCGAAAGGTCTTTCACATTGACCTTCATGTAGGCCGCCATCGCTTCGCGCTTGATCGGCAGGATCCCGAGCACGGTCTTGAGCTTGTGATCATTGGCGCGCGCGAGGAAACTCCGCGCCGTTTCGAGATCGAAGATCGGCTGCGTGATGATGAACTTTGCACCGGCTGTGGCGCGCCGCTCGAGCAGCTCGAACTCGCGCTGGATATTTTTGCGATTCGGATTCGCGACCGATCCGGCGAAGATCGATGGCGGGGATTTCAAAAGCGCTTTGCCCTCGCCAGTGTCGCCGCGATTCAAATCGGCGATCATCCTGAGCAAGCCGAAGGAGTCGATATCATGGCTCACCGCCACTGTCCCGTCGGCCCCGGGCGGGATCTTGTCGCCGGTCAACGCAACGACCGCGTCGATTCCAAGCGCGGCGCCGCCCAGGAGATCCGATTTCAGCGCGAAGCGGTTGCGATCGCGGCACGACATGTTAAGCACGACCGGGATCCCGAGACGCGCCTTGATAATCGAGCCGAAGACCAGCCCCGACATCTTCACCTTTCCGAGCGAATTGTCAGTGAGATTGATCGCGTCAACGTGCCCGACAACTTCGGCGAGGTGCTTTAGCAAAGGCTCGGCGTTGCTGCCGCGCGGCGGCGAGACTTCGATCCAAAGAACCGGAGCGCGGGAGTTCAGACTTTCGGCAAGTGAGGCCACGTGGTGTCCCGCATTTCGGGATGAGGCAGCCGGTCGGCGATGCTGGCGATCAGGCCTGGCGGCGCTCGCTCGCCTTTACCTTCTGATACTTACGGTAGTCGTACCCGGTCGCCATCGCCATGAGAAGGGGTTCCATCCCACCCTCGCGCTCGCGGCGTAGAACGCGCAGGCGATCGAAGAACTCGCGGAAGTCCTTGTTGGCGCGCTGAACATTCTCGCCGCCCTGCTGGAGGAAGAAATCGTGCAGGCGCGTGATCGTGAAGCGCAGCGAAGAGAACCTGAGCTCGTTGGGAAATGCGTCCCATTCGGCAAGCGATAGCGTGCGCACCGACTCGTAGCCGGTGAGCAGAAAACGGAAGCGATCGAGCGAGTACTCGCCATTAACGAAGCACAGCGCGTTGACCGCAGTCGCGATATCGAAGATGAACTTGCCGCGGCAGGCCGCCTCGAAGTCGAGGACCGCCGTCAATTTCTCGCCGCGAAACAGCAGATTGTCGGCGAAAATATCGCCGTGAATCACGCCCTTTGGCAGTTTGCCCTCGAGGTAGCGCGTCAGGTACTCGATTTCGTCGTCGAGCGTGCGGCAGATCTTGCGAAAATAATTCGGCAGCTTGGTGCGGACGGTCAGATAGAGATCCGCGATTCGCTCGAAGCTGAAGCGGTTGTCGATACCCTTCTTATACGCCTTGCCGATGACGTGCAGATCGCCGAGCGCGTGGCCGATGGTCTCGAGCTGAGTGGGCTTGAGCTTTTCGGCAACGATCAACCGCCCTTCCTGGTATTTGAAGAGCGAGACGCACTTGTTGTTGTAATTGCGATAGAAGCGCCCCATCCGATCCTGCATCGGATGCGGGCAGGGAAAGCTATGCTTGCGCAGGAACGACAGCAGATCGATTTCGCGCTTCAGCTCGTTCTCGCTCTTGACCTCGTCGATGCGGAGCAGGAATTTGCCCTTGGCGGTTTCGAGCAAATAGTTGGAGTTGACCGAGCCTTCGGTGATTCCGCTTGCGGAGCCGACGCGGCCTAAGCCGTAGTCATCTGCCAGCTCCTTGAGAAACGGTTTGCTGAGCTCGGTATATACTGCCATGAAGGCGCAACGAACTGAGGTTCGGCGCAAGTCTAGAGCCAACCGGATAGTTCGTCAACTAGGGTCCGAAAAATCTCTTGAACGATCGGTTTTTTCGCCGCGAGCGCCCGCTTTCGATTGCCAGGAACCAACGACGCGAATATGAGGACTCAGATGCCAACCTCGAAAAAGACCAGCAAGCAAGCAAAGCCCCTGACGAAACCCCTCGCGATCAAGAAGACTGCGGCGGACACCTCGAAGGCGAAGAAGGCAACCGTAGCGGGTGCCTCGAGCCTCGAAGGACGCAAGGCGCCTTCATTCATGCTCGCCGATCGCCAGGGCAATCGCGTCAAGCTCTCGGACCTCATCGCCAAGGGAAATGTCGTCCTCTATTTCTATCCCAAGGACATGACGCCCGGATGCACGACTGAGGCGTGCAGCTTCCGCGATAATATTGGCGCGATTCGCAAGCTCGGCGCGGAGGTCGTCGGCATCAGCGGCGACTCCGAGGCCTCGCATCAGAAGTTCACCGACAAATATGCGCTGAACTTCCCGCTGCTGGCGGATACCGATCTGACGGTCGCCAAGGCCTACGGCGTTTACAAGATGAAGTCGCTCTATGGGCGGCAGTTCATGGGCATCGAGCGCACCACGTTCGTAATCGACAAGTCGGGCGTCGTCCGCAAGGCATTTCCGAAGGTCAAGGTGAACGGGCATACCGATCAAGTAGTCGAGGCGCTCAAAGAGCTGCGCTGAATCCCGCTTCAGCAGTACGAAGCTCTGAACTCTTGGGGATTTTGAAGAGCCTCTCCCGTTGCGGATTGCCGCCATGGTAGCAATCGGGGGAGAGGCTATAAAAGGCGATCGTTCGCAGAGAGAAATTAAACAATCAGGAGGCGGCTTCGGTCGATGCGCCCTGCTCGAGCAGGTTTTCGCGCAGGAAGTTGCGCAACTCGGGCTCGACCCGCTTGCCGAGATCGTCGGACGCGGTCGGGTAGTAATACGTCCAGACCTTGGCGCCGCGAGCGCGGAGCGCGTCGGCCAGGCGCGCGGCCTGCTTCACCGGAATCCGGCGATCGCTCTGGCCGTGCATGATCAGCACGCTCACGTCCATCCGCTCCGGCATGTTCTCGATAACGTCACGGCGGCGCAGCGCCTTTTTGCTCGGCCATACCTCGCGCAGGATCGAAAGCTTGGTGCGCAGCGGCGCCTCGGGCCAGAACTGGACCATGTCATACGCGCCTGATTGCAGGATCATCGCGCGCGGCCGCGTGTCCGAATCCATCAGGAGACCCGCGGCGACGGCACCGTTGCCAAGGCCCCATACGCCAATGCGATTCGGATCGACGTCGTCACGCTTGGAGAGCATATCGAACGCCCGCCGCGCGGCCTCGACCGATTGCGGCCCCGCAAAGCGACCCGGCCCCGACGACTTGCCGTAACCCGGGATATTTACGCATGCGACGTGGATACCCATCGTCGACACGCGCTCGCTCATCCCGACGCACTGGTCCATCCGCTCCCCGCTGCCGTTGAGCACGAGCAGCGTCGGCAGCCGTCCCGGGTCAGCACTGCGCGTCAGGTATCCTTCGATATGGAACTGATGGGCGCCGAGGGCGATATCGTAGTTGAAGGGCTCGACGTTGCGATCGCGAAGAACGGAATCGCGTCCGAGGCGGCAGGCCGACAATGTAAAGATGATCGCAATCGCGGTGCACACGGCGACGGCGCGGCGCGCGATTTTGGTCACAGGATTTTTTATCTTGGACGGCAGAGGGTCGAGATCCGCCGCAGCAGACACTTCCCCATTAGTCCCCAAGCCTTGGGTCATAGCGAGCCGCATACTACAGCTTATTGTACGACTTTGGAATGATCGCGAGGTGGCAAGTCTTAACGCCGTGCAGTCGACAGGAGCATTGAATCGCTCCAACCTTTGGCTGATACTCCTTGATTCGCACGGATATTCAGGGCGGATTTACAGAAGTCATGGCAAATCAGGCGGCATCGGCAATCGATTGGACGAAAAGCGGCGGCGTAATCCCGGTGATAACGCAGGATTACGCGAGCCACCGCGTGCTGATGCTCGCCTACATGAACCGCGAGGCCTTCGAGGAAACGGTACGCACGGGCCGTGCCTGCTACTTCTCGCGCTCGCGTAACCGGCTCTGGCGCAAGGGCGAGGAATCCGGAAATTTCCAGACCGTGCGCGAAATCCGCATCGATTGCGACGAGGATACGGTCCTTCTAATCGTCGATCAGAACGGCGACGGCGCCGCATGCCACGTCGGCTACCTGTCAGATTTCTTTCGCAAGCTCAGCGACGACGACTGGAAGATCGTCGATGAGCGCCTGGTCGATCCCGCCAAGTACGGCCCCGGCTACGGGCATCATCCGGCCAAGAAAGCGGCCGAGTGATCGCGAATTAATCGTAGCAAGGCGGAGAGACTCTGATGGCGGCAAGTGAAAACGGACAGGTCCTGAAATTCGGCATCCCCAAGGGCAGCCTCGAGCAGCAGACGCTCGACCTCATGCGCAAGTCAGGATGGCGCATCAACGTCGGCTCCCGCTCCTACATCCCGAGCGTCGATGATCCGAGCCTGAGCTGCCGCATCCTGCGGCCCCAGGAGATGCCGCGCTATATCGCCGACGGCGACCTGGACGCCGGTATAACAGGCAGCGACTGGATCGTCGAAAACGACGTTAAACTCGTCGAGGTGCAGAGCTTCATCTATTCGAAGGTCTCGCTGCAACCAACCAGGTGGGTCCTGTGCGTGCCGAACAACTCGCCTGTGACGCGGCTCGAAGATCTCGAGGGCAAGCGCGTCTCGACCGAGATGGTCGCCTTCACGCGCCGCGTTTTCGCCGAGCGCAAGATCAACGTCGATGTCGAGTTCTCCTGGGGCGCTACCGAGGCGAAGGTAGCCGAAGGGATGGTTGACGCCGCTATCGAAGTGACAGAGACCGGCTCCTCGCTGCGCGCCAACGGCCTGAGAATCGTCGAAGAGCTGCTGACCTCGACGCCAGTGCTGGTAGCGAATCCGACCGCGTGGGCCGACGAATGGAAGCAATCGAAGATTCGTCAGATCGGCGTCCTGCTGCGCGGCGCCCTCGACGCCGAAAGCCGCGTCGGCCTGAAGCTGAACGTCGCGCGCGAGAACCTCGACAAGGTGATCGCGCAACTGCCGTCGCTCACCGCACCAACAATCTCCCAGCTCTACCCCTCGCCCCATCTCAAGGGCAAAGAATGGGTCGCCGTCGAAACCATAATCGCCGAGCACACCGCCCGCGAACTATTCCCCAAGCTCCTCGAAGCCGGCGCCGTAGGAATCGTCGAGTACCCGCTCAACAAGATCATCGGCTGACGCGAAAGTCGGCGGCACGGACGGAAGCGCGCTAAAGTCAGTTTAACCGTTTGACTGGTTGATATGAGTCGATTAGCTCAGAGTGGACGCTCCTCCGTCTCGCGATCCGCGAGCGGTGCACCGCTGCGACCTGATGTAGATATCGACGCCGACTTTTGCCAATGGCTCGATGCTCAGGCGGCGCCGCTACGCCGTCATCGCCCGGCGTTCCTCGATTGGGAGAACGTAGCCGATGAACTCGAGTCCACGAGCAAGAAAGATCGGCGAAAGCTCCGCAGCCATTTCGCGATCCTGCTCGCGCATCTGCTTAAGTGGCACCAGATGCAGGATCTCGGCCGCCGCGGTAGAAGCTGGAGGCAATCAATCCTGCTGGCGCGCGCGGGAATCGAAGACATCCTGAACGACTCGCCGAGCCTCAAGCGCACGCTCGACGAATCGCTCAAAGAGGCATATCGCCGCGCCCGTCGCTATGCAGCCAACGAGACCGGTCGAGCGATCGACAAATTCCCGAAAGACTGCCCCTGGCGCATCGAGCAATTAACCTCAGACGACTTCTTCCCGCGAGCCTAGATCTCCTCGCTGGATTGCTGCTGGAAAGCACTGAAATGCGAGGCGGCGAAAAGTACCCAGTTCCGATCGCATCCGCGCAGCGAGAAACACTGGTAAACTCTGACATTGCTCGCGGCATGGCGATTGCTGGTCCCCAATCACTATGCCCAACGAGAAAACTCACAGGCACCATCCGCAGGAACCTGAGCTGCCCCAGAATCCGGCGAACCCTGCCAGTCCGCACAATCCAATCGAGCCGCCAGATCCGCCTGTGCATCGGCCGCGCCCCGACATTGATCCGCCGTCGGACGAGCCGCCCATCCATAAAAGCTCGCCGGCGAGCTCGAAGGGTGCACGCGCTATAATTCTTTGAGCTCAGCGTCGAGACGTTCCGCCAGGAACAGCTTGAGCAGTGACTCTCTGAATCCCCGCCCGTTATTTCACGGGAGCGGGTGCGTGACGCGCGACCCTCGCGCGTCACGCAGGTGAGGGTTCTGAGCTGTCGAAACATCCGACGAACAGTGACTGCGAGTGCTCCAGTATCGCGATGATTCCGCACGCTCACCTGCCTTGCGCGCGATTCCGCGCACAAGGCGTTCCTCTCCAGTGAAATAACGGAGAGGGCTTTTCGGATTCCGCCGAGCACCCGCGTCGGTTCCATTTTGCAACTTAGTTGCCTCCTCTGATCCGTTGGCTTATAAGGCGATCGATGGCGTCCGCCCATATCGCTTCCCCTGCCGACGCACAGCCGTCGCGAGCTATTCGCGCGATTCTCGATCGCGCGCTCGCTGCCGATCGCCTCTCCGAAGCCGATGCCATCGCGCTAATCCAGTGCTCCGACGCCGATTTGCCTGCCGTTCTCGCCGCCGCCGGTGAGCTGCGCGATCGCGAGAAAGGCCGCGTCGTCACCTACTCGCGCAAGGTCTTCCTGCCCATCACCAATCTCTGCCGCGATCGATGCACCTACTGCACCTTCCGCAAAGACCCCGGCGACCCCGGCGCGTGGACGATGATGCCCGACGAGATCGCCGAATGGTCGCGGCGTGGCGCCGAGCTCGGATGCAAGGAAGCGCTCATGTGCCTGGGCGACAAGCCCGAGGTCGCATTCAAGGAATATCGCGAGACGCTCAAGTCGCTGGGCGTGCGCACGACGATCGAATACGTCGGCCGTGCCTGCGAGATCGCACTCGAAGAAGGATTGCTGCCTCACACCAACGCCGGCCTGATGACGCCGGACGAGATGCAGATGCTGCGGCCGCTCAACGCCAGCATGGGCCTGATGCTCGAGAGCGTGTCGCCGCGCCTGCGCGCGAGCGGCGGAGTCCATCAGGCGGCGCCCGACAAGGATCCCGCGCTGCGTATCAAGATGATCGACGAGGCCGGCGCACTGAAGATCCCGTTCACGACCGGGATCCTGCTCGGAATCGGCGAGACTGTCGCCGAGCGCGCGCAGAGTATCGTCGCGATTCGAGAGCTCAACGAGCGCCACGGCCATATCCAAGAAGTGATCATCCAGAACTTCCGCGCCAAGCCTGAAATCGCGATGGCCGATGCGCCCGAGCCCGACGCTTTTGAGATGGCGCGCGCGCTCGCGACCTCGCGCCTCGTGCTCGGTGCGAAGATGAACGTGCAGGCGCCGCCAAATCTCTCGCCCCGCCAGATCGAGCTTTTCCTCGAGGCCGGTATCAACGACTGGGGCGGTATCTCGCCGCTGTCGAAGGACTACGTGAATCCCGAAGCGCCGTGGCCGCATATCGAGCGCCTCGGCGAAGCATGCGCTCGCGTCGGTTTCGAATTGCGCGAGCGGCTGGCAATCTATCCCGAGTACATCAATGATGAGTGGCTCGACCCGGCGGTCGCGACCAATGTGCGCGCGATATGGGCTCGAACCGTCGGAGGCCAATCATGAATCTGGAGTACTGGAGAAACTACGTCGACGAGATCGAGGCGACGCCCGTCACGGCGCTGCTCGCGAAATCGTCGGCCCCGGTGCGCGCCGCGCTCGAGCGGAGCCTTGCGCGCGAGGAGCTCACGCCCGAAGAGGGCTTGATGCTCTACACCTCGACCGGAGACGACCTGCGCGCCGTTGTCAAGTGCGCCGATATCGCGCGGGCCGAGGACGTCGGCAACGAAGTCACCTACGTCGTCAATCGCAACATCAACTTCACCAATATCTGTTTCGTCGGATGCCAGTTCTGCGGCTTCAAGCGCCAGCGCTGGGAATCCGACGCCTACGATCACAGCGACGATAAGATCGTCAGCAAGGTCGCCGACGCCGTCGCGCGCGGCGCCACCGAAGTATGCATGCAGGGCGGGATCAACCCCGAGATGCCCGACTTCAAATATCGCGACCTGCTCGACGTAATTAAGCGCGCCTTCCCCGCTATCCACGTGCACGCCTTCTCTCCCATGGAGATCATGTTCGGCGCGCGACGCGTGCGAATGGACTATCCCGAATACATCGCGATGCTGCGCGAGCATGGCCTCGGCTCGATTCCCGGCACTGCGGCCGAAATCCTCGACGATAGCGTGCGCGAAATCCTGAGCCACAAGAAGGTCGATGTCGCGGCGTGGGTCGAGATCATCACGACCGCGCATTCGCTCGGCGTGCCTACCACCTCGACAATCATGTACGGGCATATCGAGGCGCCGCGCCAGGTCGTCAATCATCTGAACCTGCTGCGCACGATCCAGAAGCAGACCGGCGGCTTCACCGAGTTCGTGCCGCTGCGCTTCATCCATCAGAACACCGTGATGTTCCGCAAGGGGATGGTAAATCCTCCCGACAGCGGCACGCTCGACTTCCAGATGTACGCGTTCGCGCGGCTCTTCCTGCGCGGCTATATCAAGAACATCCAGACTTCATGGGTTAAACTCGGTGTTGATCTTGCCGCGCTGACGCTAAAAGCCGGATGCAACGACTTCAGCGGCACGCTGATGGAGGAGAGCATCACGGCCCAGGCCGGCGGCGAGTCCGGCGAGTTCGTGCCCGTCGACCTCATCGAAGACAAGGCGCGCGACATGGGACGCGTCGCCGTCGAGCGCTCCACAACTTACAAGAAGCTTTACGGCAGAAAGGCTCCCAATGGCGCGCGGCCCATCCCGGCTGCTCCTCTCGCGGCGGATAACCACGCTGGCGGGGGGAGTGGGTGCAGCTAAGTTCCTTCGCGGACTCGTTAAGCGCATCGACCCCGCGCGACTGACCGTTATCGTAAACACCGGCGACGACGAGGAGTTCTACGGACTCCACGTCTCGCCGGATATCGATACGGTCACGTACACGCTTGCGGGCGTGGTGAGTCGCGCCCAGGGATGGGGCCTCGAGGGCGAATCGTTCAACGCCCTCGACGCGCTCGGGCGCTTCTACGGCAAGCCGTGGTTCGGCCTTGGCGATCGCGATTTGGCGACGCATCTGTATCGCACACAGCGGATGCGCGTGGGCGCGAAGCTCAGCGCGATCACCAGCGAGATCGCGCGCGCGTTCAAGATCAAATCGACGATCCTGCCGATGAGCGACGATCGCGTGCGCACCTTCGTGAAGCTGCGCGGCCGCGATGCGATCCCGTTCCAGGAATATTTCGTGCGCGGCAGAGCCCGCGGTCACGTCGAGAAAATCGAGCTGCGCGGAATCGACAAGGCGCGCCCTGCCCCGCCAGTGCTCGATGCGCTGCGATCCTCGTCGGCGATCATTCTGGCGCCGTCGAATCCGTTCGTCTCGCTCGGTCCGATCTTCGGCCTGCGCGGCCTCCGCGATACGCTCAAGAAAAATCGCGCGCGCGTCGCCGCGATCAGCCCGATCATCGGCGGGAAGACGGTAAAGGGTCCCGCCGACAAGATGCTCCGCGGACTCGGAATGGAAGTGTCCGCCCTGGGCGTCGCACGGCTCTATCGCGATATCGTGGGCGTGTTCGTGCTCGATGAAGCCGATCGCGCGCTCGCGCCGAAAATCGAAGCGCTCGCGATGCGCCCCGTCGTCACCAACACCATCATGTCCACGCCCGAGCACGCCGCGCGCCTCGCCGACGTTGTTCTTACCGCTCTTTCGGTATAGTAGGCTTGCCTCTGATGAGATCGATCACAATCACCGCGGTCGAAGGAATCCCGATGGTCAAGGCCGGCGACGATCTCGCCGCGCTCATCGCCACGGGAATCGATTCGACCGGTATCAAACCCGAAGCCGGCGATATCGTCGTATGCTGTCAGAAGGTCGTTTCGAAGGCCGAAGGCCGCACTGTCTATCTCAAGGACATCGAGCCTTCCGAGTTCGCGAAGAACCTCGCCCAGCGCTGGGAGAAAGATCCGCGCGCCGTCGAGCTGGTGCTGCGGCAGACCAGCCGGATCGTGCGCAACGATCGCGGCGTGATAATCGTCGAGACCGGACCCGGATGGGTCTGCGCCAACGCCGGCGTCGATGAATCCAACAGCCTCGAAGATGAAACCGCGATCCTGCTGCCCGTCGATCCCGATCTCTCGGCCGCCAAGCTCCGCGAGGCGCTGCGCAAACGCTACGGCGTCGATCTCGCCGTCGTAATCACCGACACCTTCGGCCGCCCGTGGCGAGACGGCCTCACCGAAATCTGCCTCGGTGTCGCAGGCATGAATGCGATGCTCGATCTGCGCGGCAAGACCGACCTCGGCGGCCGCGAGCTTCATCACACCGTCGTCGCCATCGCCGACGAAATCTCCTGCGCCGCCGGCCTGCTGATGGAAAAGGCCGCCGCCGTTCCCGTCGTCATCGTGCGCGGCTACAATTACGAGCCCGCCGAAGGCAGCGCCAAGGTCCTGATTCGCCCGGCAGAGGCCGATTTATTCCGCTAACCTGTATCCAGTGAAACGAGCCAAAGCGACAGAACTTTCAGAGAGCTGCGCCAGCGACGCGATCATTCCCGCGCGCCTGGTGCAGGACGATCTCGCCACCACAGAAAAGCGCCTTGGAAAGTTGCTCGATTCCAACGAATCGATCATCTCGGAGATTTGCCATTACCTCGTCGATGCGGGCGGCAAGCGCCTGCGTCCGACTTTCATGCTGCTGGTCTATCGCGCATGCGGCGGCACCGACGAGGGCGTCGATTTCGCGATCGACGCGGGAATCGCGCTCGAGCTGATTCATTCGGCGACCCTCCTGCACGACGATATTGTTGACGGCGGGATGCTCCGGCGTGGCAAGCCGTCAGCATTCGCGCGCTACGGCTTCGGCCCCTCGCTGATCGCCGGCGACTACCTCTTCTGCCGCGCCTTCGAGCTGTGCTCGCGCTTCAAGGAGCACATGATTCGCACGGCAGCCGAGGCCTGCATCGAGCTGACCGAAGGCGAAGTTATGGAAGGCCGGATGCGTCACAACGCGGCGCCCGCCTACGACGATTACATCAAGGTCATCACGCGCAAGACCGCCTCGCTCTTCCGCGCCGGCGGCAAAGTCGCCTCCGACCTCGCGGGCGTTCCGCCAAAAACGATCGAAGCGATGACGCGGCTGGGCCTCACGATGGGCCTCGCCTTCCAGATGGTCGACGACCTCCTCGATGTGCTCGGCCCCGAAGAAAAAATCGGCAAGCCCGTAGGCTCCGACCTGCGCGAAGGAATCCCCTCGCTGCCAGTAGTATTGGCCGCCGCCAAAAACCCCAACCTGCGCCAGATGATCCACAGCGGCACCCAGATGGAGGGCGCCGCCTTCGACCGCGCCCTCGCAATCCTCCGCGACCCCGCAATAATCGCCGAAGCCCGCCGCCTGGCCAGCGAACAAGTCGCAATCGCAAGAGGCCTGATCTCAAGCCTGAAGCCCTCGCAATACCGCGACGGCCTGGCAGCTCTGATCGATGATCAAATAGATCGCGAAGTCTAAGCCGCAGCAGATCAAAAGTATCACCACAAAGGCACGAAGCCACAAAGGAGAAAATTCTTAAGGGACGCGGCCGCGGCGTCCCTCTTAGTGCCTTTATGTCTTACCTTAATGCCTTAGTGGTTAATCTTTCTGCCTCCTACGATCCCCGCTCACGCCATTCATTGAGCAACTCCGCCAGTTCATCGGCCGTACGCCCATAGTTATCAGGAATGATACCCTCATAACCCAGCCGCCGCCCCGGCCCGCGAAGCATCCTCTGCCCCTGGTACGAGGAATGAAAATCAAACACTACAGAATGCCTCAGGTCGGTCGTCCGCATCACGCGGAAGCGCACGATATCGCGCCAGCGAAAAAACGCCGACCGGAACGGCGACCGAATCGTAAACCCGTTGCGCTCAAGCCTCAGCCCTCCGCCGCCCCGAGTCAGGATCGTCGCGGCGACAAACACCATCACCGCAAAAACGATCGTGAACAGGACCCCCATAAATACCATCGACCACGCCGTCCCAAACCCGACAACGATCATGTAGATCCCAAACGCAACCCCGCCAAGGCCAATCAGCGCAAGCACGCCATATCGCAAAGGCCGCGCACTATAACTCAGTTCAAGAATTTCCGTCTGCGCCTTACTCATTTTCTGAATTGACTATTAGAGAAAACCCTTCTCGAAAGATCATCCGCAAGATCGAACAGTTCGCCCAGCCGAGCAAGCCTCGCCGAATAACCTCGCCCGCAAAAGCGGGAGAGGTCGGCTGGCGAGCAGCTTGAGATGTCTGTGTCTAAGCTGCTCGCCAGCCGGGTGAGGGTGCAGCGCCTCGAAGCCTTCCACAATGCCACTGCTGTTGCTTCAGCCAGTTCAACAGATTACCCCGTCAAAGACTCTGAACGCCCGCGCCTGCAACTTCCTCCAGCACGGGAAGGGAAACCAGAAAACCACGCCGCAACTTTGGCGGTTCGCAGTCTATTCTTTCAGGATGTTAGCACTGGTTTCATATCAAGCTCATTGCCTTCACGCCAAAGCGACCTTCGTCATGGTGAGCGTCGCTCACGATGACGGATTGTGAACACAGCCACACATGAAATTAGCCGATATTTAAAGTATTACTTGACATCCCCCACCTTAGTTCCCCTTTGACCAATAGCGAAAAAAAAGCGAATATAGGTCCATGGCTGCCGCGATCGCTAGCGCGTTGGATATCCGCTCTCTTGACCTCGCACTCCCGCAGCAATCGGCAGATTCCGGCAATCCTCAACGAACACTTGAATTTTCTGGCGTCTTCCACGGGCATGAGCTTACCCGCAAGGATCGCCGTCTAATCTCGGGGCTCGCCCCGCTCGACGCACTTCTCGAGGGCGGGATTCCGCGCGGCCGTATCAGCGAGGTCATCGGCGCGCCTGGCTCCGGCAAAACCTCGCTGGCCGCCGCCTTCGCCGCTTCATCTACCAGCCGTGGCGAGGTCGCCGCGTGGCTTGATGCGTCCGGCGCGTTCGATCCCGACAGCATGATGGCGGCGGGCGTCGAGCTGAAACGCCTACTCTGGGCCTCGTTCAAAAATACGCCCTCCTCCCGCCTCCCAGGCACGATGCCGTCGCGGCGCAACTCCGCGATCCTCAAAGCCGCCGAAATGATCCTCGCCGCGGGCGGCTTCGGCCTGGTCATAATCGACTTCGGCGAGGATACGCGCCCACTCCCGCAATCGCCTGCGCTTAGACTCGCGCGCGCCGCCGAGCGCAGCGGCGCCGCCGTGATCGCCCTCGCCGCATACAGGATGTGCGGGACGTTCGCCGCGCTCAGCCTCGCCGCGGGCCGCGCCGGAATCCGCTTCAGCCGCCTGACTCCCGCCTCGCCCGCGACCTTCGAGGGTCTATCGATCGAGGCCACCGTCGCGCGCAACAAGATGGGCGCGATGGGCCGCCGCACACGCCTCGACGCGCTCGTCGATCCGATCGCCGCCGACCCGCTCACGCCAATTGTCGCCCCCAGGGCCGCATCAACTTCGAATCTCCGACGATCGAGTTGACGAGGATTCACCATGGCCCGTATCGCATGCATCCTCGTTCCCGATTTTTCGATCGCGGCACTCATGCGCGCGAATCCCGCCTATGCCGACGCGGTGCTCGCGATCTCAACCACGCTCGCGCCGCATGGCGAGCTCGCCGCGGTTTCATCGCGTGCGCGCAAGCTCGGGATTCGCCCCGCGATGACGATCGCGCAGGCGCGCGCCGTTTCTTCCGATTTGCTCGTCGCGCTCCGCTCGCCCGCCGCCGAAAGCTCCGCGCATGCCGCGCTCGCCGACGCCGCCGAATCGGTTTCGCCCGCGGTCGAGCCGGGCCGCAATGACAATGGATGCGTCTGGGTCGACCTCAGCGGCCTCACTCGAATCTATGCCGATGAAAATGAAATCGCGGCTGAAATCCTGCGGCGGGTGCATCGTATGGGAATGGAACCCGCGGTAGGAATTGCCGCCGACAAGTCGCTCGCGCATCTGGCGGCGCGCGGCGGCGGCGTCCGCGTCATCGAAGCGGGCCGCGAGCGCGAGTTTCTCGACTGGATGCCGCTGGACATGCTCGGCCTTGGCCGCACCGCGCGCGGCGACGATCTCGAAACCACCCTCGCGCGTTGGGGTATCCGCCGTCTCGGCGAGCTGGCGCGGCTCGATCCCGACGCTATAGGCACGCGGCTCGGGCGCGAAGGCGTCGAGCTGATTCGGCTCGCGCGCGGCGCGGCGGCCTCGCCACTCGTGCCGCGCGGGCGCGCCGAAGTTTTCACCGAGGCGCTCGATCTCGAATACGGTATCGACAATCTCGAGCCGCTCGCATTCGTGATGCGCGCGATGCTCGAGCGGCTGGCCGAGCGGCTCGAAGTGCGCGGCCTCGCCGCGGGCGACATTCTTATTGCGCTCGGCCTCGAGGGTCATCGCACCTTCAGCCGCAACGTGCCGATGGCCGCCGCGACGACCGACGCGCGCGCGATGCTGACGCTGATCAACCTGAGCCTCGAGGCGGCGGCGCCGGAGGCCGCGGTCGAATCGATTCGACTGGAGATCACGCCGCGCGCGCCGCGGCCCGCCCAGGCCGACATGTTCCTGCCGCCTGCTCCCGCTCCCGATCGCCTCGAAACCACACTCGCACGCCTGGCCGCGCTATGCGGTCCGGACAACGTCGGCACGCTCGCCAGCGAAAATTCGCATCGCCCCGAGGCAATGCGAATCGCCAGCTTCACGCCGCCGCCCGCATCCCCAGTTTCAGAAAATGGCAATGCGAAAAACGTCACGCAGCTCGTGATTCGCGCGATTCGGCCCGCGCGCGAGATCGAAGTGATGTCCTCGCGTGGCATCCCGGAATTCGTGCGCGGCGACAACCTCGGCGCGCGTATCGTGTCGATCGCGGGGCCATGGCGGCGCGACGGCGAATGGTGGCGCGGCGCGCTCAGCGACCCGCCCGCGCAAATCGAGCAAGAAGAATTATCGGACAAGAAACTGTGGAACGCGATCCGCCGCCGCGGCGAAGTCAACGACGCTCTGCCAAGCTACCCCGGCAAGCAATGGAACGTAGCAGTTTCAACGCCCGCGCCCGGAACCTGCTACCAATCCGCCGCGCCTCCGATCGCATTAAATTTGAATCCGGCCTCGCCCACGTCCAACGAGCTGCGCAAAACCGAATCCCCACACGGCGGCCGCATGATGTGGAAGCATCCCAGAGACGTCTCCGCCGAAAATCTGAAATCTCTCGCCGCCGAGCACACCCAGAATGGATCGCACCGCAGCTCTACTCTTTCAGATCCCTCTCCTTCGTTATCTGAACCCTCTCCTTCTCCGTCTGTCCCCTCTCCTTACCCTAGGAGAGGGCAAGGGAGAGGTCCCACGTCGGCCGCCCCACTTCCATCAAAATTTTCAGCCAACCCTCACCCGGCGCAGACTGCGTCAGCGCCGCCCTCTCCCTGGTCAGGGAGAGGGACAGAATCGGCGCGCGACATGAGAGAAACACCACGCGGCTACATCCGCGAGTACTACGAATTCGCCCTAGAAGACGGCGGCGTATATCGCGTCTATCGCGACATAAAAACTGAACAATGGTTCGTCGACGGAATATATGACTAATGACTAGTTATCACGAAGCATCCACTCCGAAAAAACCCTCCCGGTCAGGGAGAGGGAATCAAAAGCCGGGAGCGGTCATGAGCAATAGCAATATGAAATCTCACTCGAATACATACTTCGTCGATTCAAACAAGGATGAATAGTTCATCCCTGAATTATCAATGTTTCACGTGAAACATCACATGCGAACTGAATAATCGTGCCGTCGTCCGACTATATCGAACTGCGCACGCGCAGCTCCTTCAGCTTCCTCGAAGGCGCGACCACGCCCGAGGATCTCGCCGCGCGCGCCGCCGAGCTCGGCTATCCCGCCCTCGCACTCGGCGATCGCGATGGTATGTACGGGCAGCCGCGTTTTTTCCAGGGCGCCAAAAGTGCCGGTATCCACGCGATCGTCGGCGCCGAGCTGACCCTCGATGACAACTCGCGCCTCTACGTCCTCGTTCCCGACCGCGAGCGCTATCGCAACCTCTGCCGGATGATTACCAACTCCAAGCTCCGCGTCCTCAACGAGGGCAGCGGCAAGCCGCCCGTCTATCCCGCCAAGGGCGAAAGCCGCATCACGCTCGACGAGCTGGAGCGCTTCGGCCCGGGCCTCATCTGCCTCGCTGGCGGCGCGATGAGCCCGCTCGCGCGGATGCTCGTGCGGGGCGCCGATCCGCTGCCGATGGCCGATCGGCTCGGCGCGATCTTCGGCAAAGGGAATCTCTACGTCGACCTGCAGCGGCATCTCGATGCGGCCGAGGAGCGGCTGAATCGCCGTCTCGCGGCGCTCGCCGCGGCAGCGAAGCTTCCGATCACGGCCACCAACGACGTATGCCACGGCGGCGCCGATCGCGAGCTGCTCGACGCTCTTACCTGTATCCGGCTCGGCACGACGCTCGAGGAAGCCGGACGTTCACTATGGGTCAACAACCAGCGCCACCTGAAATCGCGCGTCGAAATGACCGAGCTGTTCCGCGATTTGCCCAAGGCTGTCGCCGCTACGCGCGCGATCGCCGAGCGATGCGCCTTCAGGCTCACCGACATGGGCTATCGCTTTCCCGACTACCCGCTGCCGCCGGGAGAAACGCCCGACAGCTATCTGCGAGTACTCACATACGCGGGCGCGCGCGACCGCTGGGGCAACGCGCTCGACGATCGCACGCGCCGCCAGCTCGAGCATGAACTCGAAGTCATCGCACGCCTCAAGCTCGCCGGCTACTTCCTCATCGTCTGGGACATCGTCCAGTTCTGCCGTGAAAACCGAATCATGGTGCAGGGCCGCGGCTCGGCCGCCAACAGCGCGGTCTGCTATGCGCTCGCGATCACGGCCGTCGATGCGGTCAAGATGGAACTCCTGTTCGAGCGCTTCCTGTCGGAGGAACGCGGCGAGTGGCCCGATATCGATCTCGACCTGCCGAGCGGCGAGCAGCGCGAGCAGGCAATCCAATACGTATATCGCCGCTACGGCGAGCGCGGCGCCGCGATGACCGCGAACGTGATCACGTATCGCACGCGCAGCGCCGTGCGCGAGATCGGCAAGGTGCTGGGCTTCGCGCCCGAGCAGGTCGATCGCCTCGCCAAGCTCAACCAGGTTTACGAGTTCCGCGATCGTCACGACGACCTCGTGCCTCTCTTGAAGCGCGGCGGCGTCGATGCCGAAGCGCCGCGAATCCTGCAGCTCGTCGATCTGGTGCGGCGTATCCAGAGCCTGCCGCGCCATCTCGGGCAGCATAGCGGCGGCATGGTGATCGCGGCGCAGCCGCTCGACGAGATCGTTCCGCTCGAGCCGGCCTCGATGCCGGGGCGCGTCGTCGTGCAATGGGACAAGGACGATTGCGCCGACCTCGGGATTATAAAGATCGATCTGCTCGGACTTGGGATGCTGGCGGCGCTCGAAGAGGCGATTCCAATTATTCGCGAGCACGAGGGCGTCGAGATCGATCTCGCGCATCTGCCGCCGGACGATCCCGATGTGTATGCGATGATGCGGCGCGCCGACACTGTCGGAGTTTTCCAGATTGAGAGTCGCGCGCAGATGGCGACGCTGCCGCGGATGAAGCCGGAGAAGTTCTACGACCTGGTCGTCGAAGTCGCGATCATTCGTCCGGGGCCGATCGTCGGCAAGATGGTGCATCCGTATCTGGATCGCCGCAACAAACGCGCACCCGTTGAGTATGCGCATCCTTCGCTCGAACCGATCCTGCGCCGCACGCTGGGCGTCCCGCTTTTCCAGGAACAGTTGCTACGAATCGCGATGACTGCGGCGGGTTTCAGCGGCGGCGAGGCCGAGGAGCTGCGTCGCGCGATGGGCTTCAAGCGCTCCGTCGAGCGGATGGAAAAAATCGAGGAGCGGCTGCGCGCCGGAATGGCGCGCAAGGGCATGAGCGGCACGGTCGCCGACGATATCGTGCGATCGATCACGTCGTTCGCGCTCTATGGTTTCCCGGAATCGCACGCGGCGAGCTTCGCGCTGATCGCATACGCGTCGGCGTACCTGAAGTATCATCATCCGGCGGCGTTTTTCGCCGCGATGCTGAACTGCTATCCGATGGGCTTCTATCATCCCTCGACGCTGGTGAAAGACGCCGAGCGCCACGGCGCGTCGATTCTGCCGGTTGATGTGACGAAGTCCAACTGGAGATGCACGGTAGAGTGCGTCCCCTCGCCGTCTGATTCTGCTCCCTCTCCTTCTCCGTCTGCCCCCTCTCCTTATCCTAGGAGAGGGCGAGGGAGAGGTGATGCATCCGAACCTCCACGCACAGGTGCTGTTCCACAACCCGCAGTCAACCCTCAGCCGGCGCGCGCGCTGCGCGCGCCGGCCTCTCCCTGGTCAGGGGGAGGCACTGCCGGACGCGCCGCAGGCGCGCCCGGGTCACGGCGAGCTGCGCTCGCCGCGACGCCATCCGATGCTCTCCCTGCGGGAGAGCATCAAGCCGCACCGCCGCAGGCCGGGCCGCAGCGCCACGCGCTGCGGCTCGGCCTGCGTTACGTCGCGGGCCTGCGCGAGGAAGTCGGCAGTCGAATCGAAGCGGCGCGCGATACGCGCGCCTTCGATTCGATTGCCGACTTTTCGGCTCGCGTCGGCCTCAACCGCCGCGAGCTGGACGCCCTCGCATACGCCGGCGCGTTTGCCGCCTTCGGCGGCACGCGCCGCAATGCGCTGTGGAACGCCGCGGCGCTCGAGCGCGATCCGCAAAGCCTGCTCGCGCGCGCACGCCCCCAACCGGCGCAGTCCAATCTCCCCGCGATGGGACCGCTCGACGAAACGCTCGCCGACTACGCCGCAACCGGCGTCACCGCCGGGCCACATCTGATGACCTATCTACGCGCCAAGCTGAAAGTGCGCGGCGTGCTGAGCGCCGAGGAGCTCCCCCATGCGCGCCACGAGTCGTGGGTCAAAACCGCCGGCGTCGTTATCGTGCGCCAGCGCCCCGGCACCGCGAAGGGCTTCCTGTTCATCACGCTTGAAGATGAAACCGGCATCGCAAATCTGATCGTCACGCCCGACCTGTTTCAGAAGCATCGCCTGCTGCTACGCAGCGCCGGAATCCTGCTCGCCGAGGGTGTGCTGCAACAGGTCGACGGCGTCACCGCGATTCGCGCGCGCCGCTTCGCGGAAATTCATTTGCCCGGAACAATTCCGCCCTCGCATGATTTTCATTAATCGCGTATTTCACAAATTGGGGCGTGCGGGGTTGAACCAACCGAACGCCAACTGCACGTATCGGAGATTCACATGACGAAAGACGCTCAGCGCGCGAAGGCCCAGGCGTTTCGCGCGATGCATGACCGCTCGCGAGTGCTCGTGCTGCCCAACGCATGGGACGCCATGAGCGCGCGATTCATCGAAGAAGCCGGTGCGCACGCAATCGCGACCACGAGCGCCGGCGTGGCTTTCTCACTCGGCTATCCCGATGGCGAATACGCACCGCGCGAGGAAATCGTCAACGCCATCGCGCGAATCACGCGCGTTATCGATGTGCCGCTGAGCGCCGATATCGAGTCGGGCTTTGGCACGACTGCGGGTGAAGTTGGTCAAACAGTTAGTCAGATCATCGAGGCGGGGGCCGTGGGCATAAATCTCGAAGATTCGACCGGCGATCCCGCGCAGCCGCTCTATGATCTCGAGACCGCCGTCACCCGCGTCAAAGCTGCACGCGCTGCCGGCGACGCCACCGGTGTTCCGCTCGTGATCAACGCCCGCACCGACGCCCTGATTGCGATGAAGGGCGAGCGCGAAGCGCTTCTCGCCGAAGCGATTCGCCGCGCCAACGCTTTTCGCGAGGCTGGCGCTGACAGCCTGTTCCCGCTCGGTCTGAACGGCAACGACGAAATCGCGCGTGCCGTTCGCTCGATCAATGGGCCGATGAACCTGATCTTCCGTCCCGGCATTCCAACCGTCGCCGAACTCGCGAAGCTTGGCGTTGCACGGCTCAGCCTCGGCACCGCGATCACGCTTTCCGCACTGTCCGTGACGCGACGCATCGCGAATGAGGTGCTGACGAGCGGCACCTACTCCGCTCTGGGCGATGCCGTCAGCTATCCCGAAGCTAACAAGTTGATGGCTTCGCGAAACTGACCGACATCACTCGGGCATGAATGACGGGCTGCCGGTCTTTGCCGTCTGACCTCCGTCGGCGACGAACGCGGCGCCCGTCACAAACGACGCGAGATCGGAAGCGAGGAACAGCACCACGTTGGCCATCTCCTCCGGCTGGCCCAGCCGCCCCATCGGAATCGCCTGGTTGAAAGCCGCAGCGAAGCCCGGTTGCTCGAGCGCGGGCGCGAGCAGCGGAGTGTTGATTGCACCCGGGCAGATGCAGTTGGCGCGAATACCGTCGCGCGCGTATTCGACCGCCGCTACGCGCGTGAGATTGATCACACCAGCCTTGGCCGCGTTGTAGGCGGCGATTCCGTAATCGGCGCGCAGTCCGGAGATCGACGCGGTATTGACGATCGCGCCACTGCGCTGCGCGCGCATGATCGGAATCACGACTTTCATCGCGCGGAAGACCGCTGTAAGCCCCACGTCGATCATCGAACTCCAGACGCTGTCGTCAACGTCAGCAAGTCGCGACGAGACTGTCGTACTCGTCTGCGCGGCTGGCATTCCAAACGCATTGTTGTGCAGGAAGTCGAGGCGGCCGAACTCGCGATGCGCCCGCGTGATCATCATCTCGATATCCGCGCCGCGCGTCACGTCGGCGACGATCGCGATCGCCTTGCCACCCGCGGCGCGAATCTCGCCCGCGACCTTCTCGGCATTGTCGCCGTTGATATCCGCGACTGCGATCGCGCCGCCGCGCTTCGCAAACCCGATCGCCGTGGCCCGTCCGATTCCCGAGCCCGCGCCTGTCACCAATCCAGCCTTGCCGTTGAACTCCATCATCGCTGTCTCCGTCGCGTCCGCGTCGATGCGGCGCCATCCGCTCGGTAGCAGGCCGCGGGCCGTTTGTAAAATCGCTACCGCATCGGCTTGGGGATGCGCTACGCTCGCCGAGCTGGGATCAACTTCGCGATGCGAGTGTGAAAATGAGACTGAAAGGAAAAGTTGCGTTGATAACCGGCGCCGGCTCCGGGATGGGACGGGCGGCGTCAAAGATTTTCGCCGAGGAAGGCGCGCTCGTCGCGGCCGTCGACATCAATGGCGAGGCGGCCGCTGAAACGGCGCAGCTCGTGAAGAGCGCGGGCGGCAAGGCGATCTCGATGCGCGCGGATGTGTCGAACTCCGAGGACGCGCGCGCGATGGTAGATGCGGCGGTGCGCGACTTCGGCGGCCTCGATGTCATCTACAACAACGCCGGAATCGAAGGCGAGTCGGGTTTTCTCGCGCAGCTCAGCGAAGAAGCGTTCGACAAGGTGATCGCGATCAACCTGCGCGGCGTGTGGCTCGGGATGAAATACGCCCTGCCCCGCCTGATCGATCGCGGCGGCGGCGCGATTATCAACACCGCGTCGGTAGCGGGCCTGGTCGGAATCAAGGGCGCGGCGGCATATTGCGCGGCCAAGGCCGGCGTCATCGCGCTCACGCGCGTCGGCGCGATCGAATACGGCCGCTACAACATCAGGGTCAATTGTATCTGTCCCGGGGTGATTCACACTCCGATGGTCGATCGCATCACGGGACCCGCCGGAATCCGTCCGCAGTTCATCGAACGCAGCTCCGTATTCGGCCGCGTGGGCACTGCCGAGGAGGTCGCGCGCACCGCGCTTTTCCTCGCGAGCGATGAGGCGACATTCGCGAGCGGCGCCCCGTTTATCATCGACGGCGGATGGGTCGCGAGCTGAGGGAAGGTCATCATGGCAACACAACTAGTTAGCAGACGGCTCGAAGGCAGGGTCGCGATCGTCACCGGCGGCGCCAATGGCATCGGGCGCGCGATCGCGCTACGGCTCGGCTCCGAAGGCGCAGCTATCGCGATCGCGGATATCCAGACCGATGCAGCGCGGAAAACTGCGGCCGAGATCACGAGCCAGGGCGGGCGCGCGATCGGCGTGAAGCTCGATGTCACAAGCCTCGACGACGCCGTCGCGGCTGCCGACCGCGTCGAACGCGAGCTGGGTCCGATCGACATCCTCGTCAACAACGCCGGGTGGGACGAGCTCAAGCCTTTCGTCGATACGACGCCGGAGTTTTGGGACAAGGTGATCGCGATCAACTACCGCGGTGTTTTGAACCTGTGCAAGGCGATCGTGCCGCGCATGCAATCGCGCGGCGCAGGCGGCAAGATCGTATCGATCGCGTCGGATGCGGGCCGCGTCGGTTCGACCGGCGAATCGGTGTATGCGGGATGCAAAGCCGCGATCATCGGCTTTTCGAAAACGATCGCGCGCGAGCTCGCGCGCAATCAAATCAACGTCAACGTCGTATGCCCCGGGCCCACGGAGACCAACCTTCTTCGCGCTGCCATGGCTGGCCGCGAAGGCGTGCTGAACGCGATGGCGAAAGGTATTCCGATGCGCCGTCTTGGCCAGCCCGAAGATCTCGCGGGCGCGGTCGCGTTCTTCGCCTCATCGGACGCCGACTTCGCAACCGGCCAGGTCATCAGCGTGAGCGGCGGGCTTACGATGGTGGGATAAACCGTGTTGCCCGCGCGCATTGCAGGTGATATCTGAACGATAGTTCAGAACGAGGTAGTCGCCCAAGGTGGGTTCATGAGTCAGCAGGTGAGCGAAACCAGTCCGATCAAATTCACGAGTCCTGAGGGCCTGCCGCCGGACTACAAGGATCTGCTCGTCAGGATGCTCTCGATCCAGTCGCGGATCGAATCCGAATACATGCTCGCGCCCGAGCGCACGCTGATGAAGCCGCTCGCGATGGCACCGACGCCCGAGGACAAGGCGGAGTACGCCGCGTTCTGGTCCGACGAGGTGCGTCATGCCAGCTACTGGATGAAGCTGCTCGAGGACCTCGGCACCAATGTTGACGCGAAGTTTATGGCGACTCCGATGCCGATCTATATCTTCGAGCTGCGCGACCAGGCTGAGGACTGGATCGAGTACGGCCTGTTCAGTTTCTTCGCCGATCGCCAGGGCGCCTACATGGGCGGCGAATGGGTCGGATGCAGCTACGAGCCGCTGGCGAAAATTGCCGACCGTGTGCATCGCGAGGAACTCGGGCATGCCGCGCTCGGTTATCGCTTGATGCGGCGCTACATTCAGCGCGAGGGCGACCGCGGCCGCGCGCTGCTGATCAAGCATCTGGCGAGATGGTATCCGGCCGGGCTCGACATGTTCGGCAATTCGGGATCGAAGCGGCAGTTCGATTACGTGCGATGGGGCCTGCGCAAACGCACCAACGAGCAGATGCGCGACGACTTCACGGCCGAGGTCAACAACCTGCTAACAAAGCTCGATATCCCGATTCCCGACGCGACGGCGGGACGCCGCTACAGCTAGAGCAGCGCCGAGGAGTCGGGCATATTATCTCGACACCGACTCTTCGCACCGGGGGCATCATAACTTGCGCAAAACAATCGCCGAAGAAACCAAGCGCGTGGTGAAGCTGAAAGCCGCGACGCGCGCGCTCAAACCCGAAGATCGCTACGACGCGAACATCGATCTCATCCTGCGCTCCGCGGCGGCCGTATTCGCGGAGAAGAGCTTCGGCCTCGCCTCGATTCGCGACATCGCGGCCCGCGCGCGAATCTCGTTCCCCCGCATCTACTATTACCTGCGCAACAAGGAAGAGCTGCTGTTCCTGATTTCGAAGCGCGCATTCGAACAGTTGCTCTCGACCGCCGAAGAGCGTGCTGCGGAAGCGGCCGACGCCGAGCTGCGCCTGCGCGCCTTCATCCGCAACCATCTCGAATATCACATGACCAACCTGGCCGAGATGAAGGTGCTGGTGCGCGAGGCGGATTCTCTGACCGGGCGTTATGCGGCGGATATCGCGCGGCTCAAGCGCGATTACTCGCGGCTGTGCCGGCGGCTGCTCGATCAGTACGCGACATCGCTCGGCACGGTGCTCGATCGCGAGCAGGCGCGGATCCTGACCTCGCTGCTGTTCGGTGCGATGAACTGGTTCTACACCTGGTACGAGCCGTCGCGCGATTACGATCAGCGTGGGCGGATCATGGACGAATGCTTCCGCATGGTCGCCGGCGCGATCGGCGTCCGCGCATAGCTTCACTTGGAAAATGCTCGAAGGATGCAGTCCCTACCCTGACGAGTTCTCCGCGCGCTACGTGCGCGAGGGTTACTGGAGTGACGAGACGATTCAGCAAGCGATCGCCGAATCGGCGCAGAGAATCATGCGTGCGAATCCGCATGCGATCGCAGTAAGCGATTCGTCACGCGCGCTAACTTTCAGTCAGCTAGTGAGCGAAGCCGCCTCGACAGCGGCGTTGCTCGAGCGAAGCGGTATCCGCCGCGGCGATCGAATCATCGTTCAGTTGCCGAACTGCGTCGAGTTCGCGAGTTTGTTCCTGGGAAGTCTCGAGATCGGCGCAATTCCTGTGATGACGTTGCCGGCGTTCCGGCGTGCGGAACTTGAGTATCTAGCTTCATTTTCGAAGGCGAAGGCGATCGCGATTGCGCCAACGGTTCGCGGTTTCGACCACGCTGCGTTAGCGCGTGAACTGCGGTCCCAACTCGCCTCGCTGGAAACTATCTTCACGATTGAGTCTGCGCGCGATTGCGTGTCGCTTCGCGAGGAGATTGGCGGCGCGCCGTCGCTCGGTTCGCGACGCGGCGATCCATTCGATGCCGCCCTGTTCCTGCTCTCGGGCGGCACGACCGGGATGCCGAAGCTGATCCCGCGGACGCATGCCGACTATCTCTACAATGCACGCGCCTCGGTTCGCGCGTGTGGGTTGAGCGCGAATTCACGGCTCCTGCTTGCTCTGCCGGTTGAGCATAACTTCCCGCTCGCATGCCCCGGCCTGCTCGGCGCGATGCTCATTGGTGCGCGCGCGGTTCTTTGTGCGGCAACGCAGCCCGCGGAACTGTCGCGCACGATCGACGAACAACAGATTACTCACTTTCCGTGCGTGCCGACTCTCGCGATCGGTCTGGCTGCGCTTCCGCCTGAATCGCGACACGCTCTTCGCTCGCTTCGTGTGATCACTGTCGGCGGACAGCGGCTCCAGGAGCCGACGGCGCGCGAGTTGATGCGGCTCTATCCAGATCTCCACGTGCAGCAGGTTTTCGGCATGGCCGAAGGTCTTATCTGTATGACCTCACCCGATGACAGCGACGAAGTCGCATCGTGCACGCAGGGACGGCCGCTCTCGCCTGCCGATGAAATCAGAATTGTCGATGCTCTTGGCGAAGATGTCGCGCCAGGCGCGATGGGCGAGCTGTGCTGCCGCGGGCCGTACACCATTCGCGGCTATTGGAACGCGGCGGAACGAAATCGCGAGGCCTTCACCGACAACGGCTTCTATCGCACCGGCGACCTGGTGCGGATGCATCCGTCGGCCAACCTCGTGGTCGAAGGACGGGTGAAGGATCTAATCAATCGCGGCGGCGAAAAGATCAGTGCCGAGGAAGTCGAAGCGCATCTGCTGGCGCATCCGGCGGTTCGCGCTGTCGCCGTGGTGTCGATGCCTGATCCGACGCTGGGCGAGCGCGCCTGCGCGTTTATCACGATCGAAATCGATGCGGAGCAGCCGTCGCTGGAAGATATTCGCGAGCTGCTGTCGGCGCGCGGCGTGGCGCGCTTCAAATGGCCCGAGCGGCTCGAGATCGTCGCCGAGCTGCCGCTTACCAACGTCGGAAAAATTCAGAAGGCGGAACTGCGCCGCCTGATTGCGGAGCGCCTCGGCGCCGAAACCGCTTCTCAGGCCGAGCGCGCGGCGCGCTGAGCGAGGAGACTCACGATGGACATCAAAGAAGGAACGCGGCAACTCAAGGCTCTCATCGAACGCCTCGAGCGCAACGGGCGCACGCTCAAATCACATCCTACTATCGACAAAATCGAGCGCGGCGAGCTCACGATGCCGCAGCTGCGGCATTGGGCGACCCAGCTCTTCGCCGGCAACAAGGGCCACAACGCCAATATCCTCGGGCTCATCTACGCGAAGTGCGATGATTTCCCCGCACGCAAGGCGATCGTCGAGAACCTCATCGAAGAAGAGTTGGGACGCGTCTCGGGTGCCAACCGATCGCATCCTGAGCTGTACCTCGAATTTGGCGAAGCGATCGGAATCCGGCGCGACGAACTCCTGCAGGCGAATATGACCCCCGACGCGACCGCGATGATGCACTGGATGTACTGGCTGGCGGATTCGAAGCCGTGGTACGTGACGCTGGCGGGAATCAGCCTCGGCTCCGAGCTGTTTAATCCCGACGCATACGAGCGCGTGATCGACGGCCTCAAGCGTAACTACAAGTTAACAGACGAGGATCTGCTTTTCTTCAGCGTGCATATCAAGGTCGATCGCGATCACGGCGACTCCAGCGCCGCCTCGATCTTCAATGCCATCCCGGAGAGCGCCGCCGCCGAGACGCTGTGGGCAGTGGAGACCCATATCGAGCTGATGCGGCGGCTGTGGTCGGACATCGACCCGCCCAAGGCCTGAGCCTGACGCCGTCGAAAATAGCGCTCGGCCTGCTGGTTGCGGGCGTCGCACATCCTCTCGACGCGTTCGCCGCGGTGGAAGCGATACGTTTACTACACGCTCATTTGGAAGAAGCGCTCAGGCGCGACTCTGACAATGCGCTGGCGGTACGAACAGGATTACTACACGCACGACCCGCGCGGCTGGACGGAACCATTGATGATGTGGAACGGCCAGACCGGCCTGCTGAGCGTCGATATTTAACTGGTCCTCTCCCACGATAGGGAGAGGGGACCAGAAGACACTGTCGACAGGCAGTCAATTCGAGTTTTGCAAAGCCTCCCGGGTCAGCAGAAACGCGCCGCGGGACGGGCGGTTGGGAAGCGCTTCACGTACTGGAAGAACAGCGCGAGTGCCTTGTCGGCATCGATCAGCAGCCCCTCGCGCATCTTTATGGTGCTCATGATCGGCTGGTCTTCTTCGATAAGCCGATGAAAGAACGCCTGCCCCATCGCGATTTTCTGATGACGCTCTTCGTCAGTGCCTTCGGCTTTCGGCGTCGCGGTAACCGACCATCCGTGCGTGCGGCCGTCGGGCGTCGGCGTTCCGGTTGCCATCGAGAGGATACTCATGCCGTTGAGCTTGCCGCTGAGCGCGATCGTGTTGGTGCCGGTGACCCGAATCGACTGGTCGAAAATGCCGAGATTCGGATCTTCGAACCTTACGTCGTACTCGATTCGATGGTCGCCGACCTCGATCTTGTCGGGATCGCATTCGATCTTGAGGCCATGCAAAACGCGCAGATGCTGGAAGTCCATCGAATTGGTGAACGGCACCCACGGCTCGACCGGGAGGTCGAATGCCTCAACGGTCCGATAGTCGAGTTCACTTTCTGTGAAGTGCGGAAACTCCGGAACCTCGAACAGCGGCTTCGTGCCATTGAAGGCCCAGATGAGTCCCCACTTCTCGGCGGTGGGAAACTTGAAGAGCTTCGCCGCCTTGGGGATTTTTTCAGACGCTGGAATCTTGGTGCATACGCCATCGGGACCGTATTGCCAATGATGAAACGGGCATCGAAGATCGGCGCCTATCACTTTGCCGAGCGAGAGGTCGGCGCCAAGATGACGGCAGAACGCGCTCATCACAGCGGGCGTCCCGTCCTCACCGCGATAAACGACGGCGCGGCCCTCGAGGAAGTCGCGACCGATCGCCTGTGCCGGAGCGACTTCGTCCGCGCGCGCAATCGCATACCAGCACTGATGAAAGCCCGGATGCTGCTTTATGGTGGCGGTGCGCGCACGCGAACGTACAGTTGCGGCCATCGTTGGTCCCCCCGATGCCGGCTAAGGGCGGCGCAGGTCCTGGATGATTTCCTTGAGCACGCCGCGATCGTGATCGTTGCGGATTGGCATGTCGAATGACAGACGGTTAACGCCGGCGAAGCGTTTTTTTATCACGCTCGCGATTTCGTCGTAGGTGCCGACCGCGGCGAAGCCGTGGACCATCTCCTCGGTCACGAGCTTCGCCATCTCGCGCCATTTCTGCTGGACCGACAGCTTGTGCAGCTCTTCGGCCGTGTCGCCCCATCCGTCGATTTCGAAGCTCGAGCGATACGATCGCGTCGAGCCGTAGAATGCGATCGTCGATTTCATGTTCTCGACTTGTTTCGCGAGGGCGTCCTTGTCTTTGGCGGCGCAGAGGAAGCCGCCGCCGCCGATCTGGAAATTGGCCCACTCCGACGCGGGACGAGCCGACTTGTCGAAGCCCTTTTTCAGATGCGGGAACGCGATCTGATCGAGATACTTGCGCGTCACGATTCCGTGCAGGCGCACGCCGTCGCAGACTTCGCCCGCCACCTCGAGCATCCGCTCCTGCACAGCGGCAATCAGCACCGGGATATGCGGATGCGCCTGCGGCGGGGGCGAGAAGTTAGGCGTCATCAGGCTCAGGTTGTAATGCTCGCTGCGAAAGTTGAGCGGCTCTCCCGTCTGCCAGGTGCGCCATACCGCGCGCATCGCACCGACGTAGTCCTTCATGCGCTGCGCGGGCTTCGACCACGGCATCCCGAAGCGGCGCATCACGTGACCCTTCACCTGCGAGCCGATTCCGAGCACGAGGCGGCCGCCGCTCATGCGTTGAAGGTCCCACGCGGTGTAGGCGGTATCGACGGGACTCTTGGTGAAGCACAGCGCGATACCGGTGCCGAGCTCGATTTTGGCGGGCTCCTGCGCGGCGATCGCGAGCGCGAGATAGGGATTGTGCTGCGTCTCGACCGCGATGATCGTGTCGTAGCCGAGCGATTCGGCATCGCGAACCTGGTCGCGAATGGTAGACCAGGTCGGCTCGGGGCGCTTGCCGCCCTCCTGCATCTCGGGCGTGTAGGGAGTTCCAAAATTGAGGCCGCGTTCGATTTTTACCTGTGCCATGCGGCGTTTATCGCGTCCGGCCGGGCGAGGTGTCAAGCCGCGCGAATCGGAATTGACGATTTTTCTTCGTCATCAGTTTGCAGGCCGATAAGAATCTCGTAACTCCGCGCGGCCATAATCAAGCTGCGGAAGAGCATCCCGACGAGGCGGATCCTCTGCGACATGACAATTCATTGCATGGGGCGGTGCAGTTTCGGCCGCCCTTTTTCTTTGCGATTATGCCGGCAGGAAAATGAAAACGATCACGTGCTACACGGATTACAAATCGCCGTATGCGTACCTTGCGAAGGATCTGACGTACGAGCTGGAGCGCGATTTCAAAATTGAGATCGGCTGGCTGCCGTACGTGCTGGATATTCCCAGTTACCTTGGCAGCGCGCGGCTCAACGAGCGCGGCGAAGTAATCGAGCAGTCGCGCAACGCGCATCAATGGCGGCGGGTGCGCTACTCGTATATGGATTGCCGGCGGCAGGCGGCGAAGCGTGGTCTGATTATTCGGGGCACGCAGAAAATCTGGGACTCGTCGCTCGCGGCGATTGGGATGCTATGGGCGAAGCGGCACGACGCATCGGTGGTGCGCGCATATCACGACTATGTATTCGAGCATTTCTGGAAACGGGAACTGGATATTGAAAATCCGACATTGATTGCCGACGTGCTCGCGAAAGGAGGCGCATCGACAAACGGCCTCAACGAGTTTCTCGACGATGAAGGGCGCGGCGAGCTGGTGAAGATCCAGGCGGCGGCGGAGGATGCGGGCGTGTTCGGCGTGCCGAGCTTTCTTGTCGATGGCGAACTGTTCTGGGGCCGCGAGCATCTGGAAGATATCCGCGCGAAGTTATCTGGACTCGAGCGCTGACCAATAGCCACTGGAGTACTTAGTCGAATCTGCTTCTGAACCCCTTCCCGCTCGCGAAGAGAAGTTCTATCTCCAAGTAGTCACCGTAATTTTCGAAGTGAGGCTATTAAAGCGCGCGTTCCAGCAAGATTTCATCGTCGTAGTGGCCGTCTATCTTTACCTGGCGGGCGAGGTGGCCGCATTCGCGAAAGCCGAGGCTCTTGTAGAAGGCTTGCGCGCCAGTATTCGAGGCGCGCACGTAGATGACGAGCTTTTCGTAGCCGGCGTTGCGCGCGAACTTGAAGGTCGCGTTTGCCAATTCCTCACCGACGCCGCGGCCGCGCGCGTCGCGCAATATGAATGTGCCAAGTTGGCCGACGTGCGCTGCGGATGCCATGAACTTCGACCACAGGTCGAGCGTCTGAAAGCCGACGATGCGCCCGTCATCTTCCGCGACGAATATCGATTCACGTTTATCAAGGCTGGCGAGGTAGGCAGTCTGCTCCTCTGGAGTGAAGGCGCGATCGACCGCCGAATAGACTCGCTCGGCAACGATCGCCTGCCAGACTTTGGAGATGCCCAAGGCGTCATTTGGCGCCGCGGGCCTGATTCGTACCTTCGCCAAGGTTGGAATTGTCATGAGATCGGGAAGCCTTCGCCGTCGCGGGTTGCGATGAGCGCGCGTGGCAGTGCGAGCAGCATCGGGAATACAAGCACCGTCGCTAGCGTTGAGAGGATCATGCACAGGCCGAAGCCGTTGCGCTCGTAAAGAGCCGAGCCCAGCAGGTCGGCGCCGAACTGCGCGATGAAGAAGGCGGATGAGCCGAGCATCCGCCCCGTGCCCTCGAGATCCTTCGGGCACGAGCGCATCAGCAGATCGAAGTACGTCGCGTTGGCCATCCCGAACGCGAACCCCGCGATAGCTGACACGATCATCGCCTGTGACACTGTGTGTACCCAGTAGGGCAAGGGGGTCGAGGCGACGTTGATGATCGTCACGTACCAGAGCAGCTCTTCGAGCGTCATCCGCTTGCAGAGCCACGCATAGAGTACCGCGCCGACCGCCTCCATCCCGAACAGCACCGCGACGTAAACGCCGAAGGCCTCGCTCGTCATCTTGAGATGGCTCGTGAAGAAGTAGAAGAGCGGCGTCACCCATCCGGGACTGAACGAGGTGAAAAACAGGATGACGATCACGATGCGCAGCGAGCGCTCGCGCAGCATCGCACCGGCCGTTTGTAACGTTTCGCGCAGGCTGCTTCTTACTGGGGCTTCCGCGATTTGGAGCGTCGGCCTGAACGCCTCGTAGAGGATCGCGCAACTCACGACGGCGACGATCGCGAAGGTGGCGCGCGGCGAGACATGGCTCGCGAGCCATCCGCCGGCAAGCGCGGTAACGACTTGCGGCAGGACCAGTGCCGCATAGGTGACGCCGCTCAACCTGCCCGTCATCAGGCGCCGCTTGCCCGCGATCGTCATCGAAGCCTGGAGCGACGTCGAGGCCATCTGGAACGCCGAAGACGCCAGCACGATCGTTATCGTGAGTTGGACGTACGAAACCGAACCGCGCACCAGTGTCATGTAGAAGAGCGCGCCCAAGAGCGCTCCCGCGGCGAGGTAGCCGCGATCCCGCAACCCAAAGACGTGGTGATCGCGGATCAAGCCGAAAACGAATCCCAGCAAGAGCGGGAGGTTGGTGATGAGTCCAAACAGCGCCAAACCTTCCGCGTCGAGATGGAGCCGGTCCTTGAGGAAGAACGCAACCGGCAAGCTCGCGAGCCCGGTCGGAGCAGCGAATGCGAGCAGCGCGGTCAGAGCGGAGAAGTATAGAACGAGCCGCTCGGCGTCGCCCTCGTTGGCGTCGATATCGCGCGCGGGTTCCGCTGGTGAGCTGCTCATCGATTAGAAGGCGCGCAGGTCCAATGCTGGGAAATCAACGATACGCGTATTTACACTGAATGACGGCGAATGGGAAAAGGATCGGTATTGGCTCAGATGCGGGCGGGGGATCGGCAATGTCACAGCGGGTGAACTACGACCAGATCGCGGCGACCTTTGATGCACGCTACGCGGGCGGTATCTATGCCGCGCTGCTCGATACGATGCGCGAGTTCGTCGCGACGCGAGCGCCCGCCACGGTGCTCGAAGTGGGATGCGGGACGGGATACTGGATATCCGCGCTACGCGATTTGACGCGCCGAATCGTCGGCCTCGATTATTCGCGCGAGATGCTCCGCGCAGCGCGCGAGAAAAATCCGGCCACACCATTCGTTCGCGGGACAGCGACCGCCCTGCCTTTCAGGCGCGAATCGTTCGACCTGATCTTCTGTATCAACGCGCTTCATCATTTCGGTGATGTCGATGGATTCGTAGCGGAGGCGCGGCGCCTGATGCGGCCCGCTGGCGCGCTCGCCGTGATCGGCATGGATCCGCATCATGGGCGCGACCAGTGGTGCGTTTACGAATATTTCCCGGAGACGCGAGCGATTGATCTGGAGCGCTATCCCTCTTCAGGGGCGATCGTCGATGCGATGCTGAAGGCCGGATTCGATCGCGTCGAGACGAGCCTAGCCTGCCGATTGTCCGCAATCCGTCTGGGACGGACCATCCTTGAAAACCCGGGGCTCCGCAAAAATGGATCCTCGCAGATGGCGCTGCTGAGCGACGGTCAGTATGCAGCCGGAATCGCGCGTATTGAGTCCGCGATTGAACGCGCGCGCGGCGGCCCTGAACCGATCTTCGAGGCCGATATCGCGCTGATGATGGTGTGCGGGACGATTCGCGATTGAGGCACCCGCACCCGATTCAGGATGGTGACAATCCGGGCGCCGGGAACTTCCGGCAGACCTCGGTAACCTCGGCGGCGATTTTTGTCAGCGCAGTTTCGTTGCCCGCGTTTGTGATCGCGTCATCCATCCACTTCGCGATGAGGCGCATCTCGGTCTCGCCCATCCCACGCGATGTGACTGACGGTGTACCGATGCGCAGACCGCTCGGGCTGAAGGGCTTGCGCGGATCGTATGGGACGGTGTTGTAGTTCGTAACGATGCCGGCCTTATCCAGAGCCTGCGCGCCTTTCTTGCCAATCACTTTCTTGCTGGTGAGATCGATCAGGATGAGGTGATTATCCGTGCCGCCTGAGACAAGCTGGAAGCCGCGCGCGAGCAGCTCGTCGGCGAGCACCTTGGCGTTGCGCACGATTTGCTCGGCGTAGCGTTTGAACTCGGGAGTGGCGGCTTCCTTCAGCGCGACCGCGATCGCCGCCGTCGTGTGGTTGTGCGGGCCACCCTGCAACCCTGGAAATACTGCCTTGTCGATCGCGGCCGCGTGCTGCTCGCGGCAGAGGATCATCGCGCCGCGCGGACCGCGGAGCGTCTTGTGCGTGGTAGTCACGATCACGTCGGCATATGGCGAAGGATCGGGATGCACGCCGCCGACGATCAGGCCCGCGACGTGTGAGATGTCAGCGAGCAGATAGGCACCGACTTCTTTTGCGATCTCGCTGAACTTGGCGAAGTCCCATAGCCGCGGATACGCAGTGCCGCCGGTGACAATGATCTTCGGCCGCTCACGAAGCGCCATCGCGCGAACTTCGTCGAAATCGATGCGATGCGTCTCGCGATCGACGCCGTATTGCGCGGGCCGCCAGAATTGTCCCGTGATGCTGACGTTCCATCCGTGCGTCAGATGGCCGCCGTGCGGAACCGAGAGACCCATGATCGTATCGCCCGGTTTCAGCAGGCCGAAGTAAACCGCGAGGTTTGCGGGCGAGCCCGAGTACGGCTGAACGTTGGCGTGATCCATCTTGAACAGCGCCTTGGCGCGCTCGATCGCGATGGTCTCGACCTGGTCAACGTAGCGCTGACCCTCATAGTAGCGACGCCCCGGATAACCTTCCGAATATTTGTTGGTGAGGATCGAGCCCGTCGCCTCGAGCACGGCCTTGGACACGTAGTTCTCCGACGGGATGAGGCGGATCGAGTCGATCTCGTATCGTTCCTCGTCCTTGATCAGGTTGTAAATATCGGGGTCAGTTCGCTTGAGCTCGTCCACGCCGCACCTCCGGGTAGACCTCCAAGGGTATAGGCGTAAGGCGAGCGAGGCAAAACACGGCGTCGCTCAGGTCTGCACAGCGAAGATCCGGCTACTGCAAATCCGGCGGCGTGACCTTTGCGATCCAGGCGCGGAAGTCGCCGTCGTAACCGACTTGGCGCTGGCGAGTGCGCACGCGCGCGAGAACCGCCTCGATCTCCTTGGGTGTGAGCTTGGGCCGCGAATCGATTACGTCCGCGATGCGGTTGGCACTCTCCTCGGCCGCCTTCTTCGCACCGGCGATGAGGTCGATCTCTTCGTCGGAGAGTCCCAGGTATGCCTCCGCGATTCGGATTCCGATCTCGGTGCCGCTCTCGAGCGAATCCTTGATGTTGCCCTTGCCGGTAAGCACATTGCCCGCGGCGAAAACCGACGTCGGGCCTTCGATCAGAAGGCCGCTCTTCGAATCGATGTAGGTGTAGACTTCGCCCTTCTGCGGGATGCCGGGAATCGGTTCCGGGATGCTGCCGATCGAGCTGATCGTCATTTGTGCGCGAACCGCCTCACTCGGGCCGCCGGCGAGCCGCACCTGCCCGTCGACGAGCTCGGTGCGCCCGAACTGCACGCCAACCATCTTATCGTGCTCGACGACAAGCCCGGTCGGCACGCTGAGTTCCTGGAACTCGAAGAGGTACTTACGCTGTGCCTTTTCCAGAATCTTGGCGCGCGCGGCTCTGAGCGCGTCGGCCCGCTTCGGCGGCGCATCGGGCGGTATATCCGACAGCGGCATATCGAGCACGCGACGCCGGTAGTAGAGTTTGCACGGCGCGACGCCAAGGTCCGACCACTTGAGGTTGTGCTGCGCGAGCACGGGTTCGATTCCCTCGCGCTCGAGCCTGATCATGTCTTCGCTGATGCCCTGCTTGGTGAGCGCGGTGAGAGCGTTCTCAATCTGCAGAACCTTGACGACGTCGATCGAGGCAAGCCCGCCGCCCACGACGATCGCGCCGGGAGTCAGCTCATAGCGCGGGCCGTCGTAGGTCTTTTCGAGGTAGTGATTGAACCAGTAGATGAGCGGATTCTGATAGACGAGGCCGTTGTCGACAAACCTGTCCGCGCCCTCGACCGGGAAAGGCCGGTCGCGCCACGCGCCATGCGTCAGCACGATTCCATTGAGGCCCCATGCCGTGCGCAGTTCCTCAAAGCTCAGATCGCGGCCGAGCCGGGTGAGCGGTACGTAGTTGATATTGGGATGGTCGAGGCGTTCGTCGATGAGCTCGTACTCATCGCGCCGCTGCTTCGCATGCCATCGCGGGAGGCCGTCTTCGATCTTGCCGTAGGGCCGCGCGTTCTGCTCGAAAACGATCACGCAGGCGCCGCGCTGCGCGAGGATTCGCGCTATCTCGGAGCCTGCGGTTGCTCCGCCGACGATTGCCATCACATGGCGTGGGGCCGAACCTGCATCAGTCATAAGGGACTACCTGCTTATAGTCTGGCCGCGATGGGTGCAAGGCGCGGCGCATCGCGACGATGAAAGCGGTTTTCGACCCGCGATTCCAGTCCGGATTTAGCAAAAATCGCTCGTTTCGCGGGAGCAGCTTGCGCACTCGATCCTCAAATGGTTTCCTTAGCCATGTCATGATCAGGCTTAAGCACGGCCTCAAGGCCCTCGCCTGCATCGCAACCGCGACGCTGGTCGCTGGATGCGGCGAGTTGTACTCGGCGAATGTCGATACGGCCATCGGCGAGCAGCGCACCGTCCCTTACTCGGCGCACGACGCGTTCATCAACACCAAGGACGCATTGATGGAGCAAGCCCTCCTGGCCAACGCCACTCCCGACAACAACGAGCTCACGACGCAGTGGCGCGACGCCGAGTCGGTGGGTTTCTGGGGAAGCCTCGTCAACAAGCATCCACGATATCGCTATGAGATCCAGGTCGTACCCGAGAGCCCCAATCGGAGCACGATCGTGGTCAACGTCCGCACCGAGGACATCCCGGATAGCGACCTCGATAAGTACAAAGCATCGACGCGGCTCGACTTGTTCGACAAGATCGATCAGATTGCCGCGAAGAATCCACCGACCACCGGGACACCGAAGGAAGGCGGGGTCAACTACAGTCTGCTGCCTGGCGAGGATCTGCGGGCGCTCTCAAAGCGCGTGACTGGCAGCCCCGCAAACTGGCAGACGATCGCACAAGACAACGGTCTCAAGTCACCCACCGATACGGCTGGAGTCAAATCCGTATGGGTGCGAAACACCTTGCTCAAGCCGACCTCGTCGGCACTGCAACTGGATCAATAATCGATGGAGATTGTCTGCGCCGGCGAGCGCACCTTGTCACGCATGCGCTCGGCCGCGACTCTGGGGAACCTACTCGTTGGGGTAGGAGGCCTCGGACTCGTCGTACTCGGGGCAGAGACCCGAGGGGCTAACGGCGGCTACGACTGCCAGAAACTGCTCGAAAGTCATCTGCAGATTCACGAATCCGCCCTGGCAGAAGACCCATCCGTAATAATCGAGGATCTCGTCCGGGATCATTACCGGCAGACGCGGCAGAGTCGAAACCAGCGGGAACGGATGGGGATCGCCAAGGTTCACATCCTCCCAAACGTCGGACTGAACTAAGGTGGCATCGCCGTCAATGACACTGCCTTCACGGAGGGGGATGACTTTGCCTCTAACGCTACGACTTACAGGCGTCATAAGTTCGCTGACCTCCCGAACCTTTGTGGACCCTCCCAGATGCCGGACACGACCAGTATTGTTAAGCCTACGGACCGCCGGGTCAAGCGTACCGAAGGTATCCGATTATGCATTAGATGCTGTTCCCGACCGCTCGGTTAATCGGCCGCAAATTGTTGCACGTCTGCACCTACTCGGTAAATAGCTGAAATCCTTATGCTTTCTAACCCTCAAGCAATCGTCCTCGGCATCGTTCAGGGCCTCACCGAGTTCCTGCCCGTCTCGAGCTCGGCGCATCTCGTAATAATACCTTGGCTTTTGAATTGGGAAGATCCCGGCCTGGCGTTCGACGTGGCGCTTCATCTCGGCACTTTGCTCGCGCTCCTCATCTACTACTGGCGCGATTGGCTCGACATGGGATTGTCGCTCGCGAGCGGACAGCAGATGCCGCGGCGGCTGTTGATGCTGTTGATAATTGCCTCGGTGCCGGGCGCCATCATCGGCGTGCTATTCGAGAAAGAGGCCGAGACGATTTTTCGCACCCCGGCTCTAATCGCCTGCACCCTCGCGATCATGGGCATCGTCCTGTGGCTCGCCGACATCTACAGCACCGACAAACGTAAAGTACGACAGATGACCGTAGTCGATGCGTTCCTGATCGGTCTCAGCCAAGCGCTGGCGATCGTGCCGGGCGTTTCGCGCTCGGGCGCGACGATCACGATGGCCAGGCTTCTCGGTCTCGCACGCGAAGATGCGGCGAATTTCTCGTTCCTGATGGCGACGCCGATCATCGCCGGCGCCGGGATGCTCGAGTTGCACAAGGCGCTCAAAGGCGGCCTCACTTCGCAGCTCGGTCTCGGCTTCCTCGCCTCAGCATTCTTCGGCATTCTCTCGATCGCTCTCCTCATCAGATACGTTCGCACGCATACCTACCGGCCGTTTGCGATCTATCGGATCATCGCGGGCGTGATCGTGATCCTGGTGGCGCTGACGATCCGATGAGCGCGACTTCGCCGAGCGCCGCCGCGCATCTGGCGGCCGCCGCCGAGGCTCGTCATGCGCGCCGCGCGCGGGCGTTCCGAATCGGCATCCTGAGCGCGATCCTGAGCACGATCCTTGGCGCGGGGCAGCCGGTCGCGATGCGCTTTGGCGCGGTGCACCTCGACCCCCTGCTTTTCTGCTCGGGATGCGTGATCGTCGCCGCGCTCTGCTCCATCGCCTGGCTGTCGATCAGCGGAAACCTCAGCACCATCTTCGATCCGCGCTTCAGAACGCGGCTCTGCCTGATGGGCCTCAGCGGCACCGTGATGACGAGCCTCACCGTCACTTACGGCCTCGCAAAGATAAACGCCGTGCTGGGCGTGCTGCTGCTGCAGAGCGAGCCGGTATATTCGCTCGTGCTCTCCACGATTTTTGTAGGCGAGCGCCCGTCGCTGCGTCAGGTCGCTGCGACTGCCGTGATTCTGATCGGAATCTCGTCGGTATTTGGCGGCGGCTCCCTATCGCCGTGGTGGGCCGCGGGTCTCGTGTTTATCACGCCATTCTTCTGGCAGACCTCGCATGTCATCGGGCTCAAGGTGATGCCGCCGCTGTCGCCCGCGACGGTCACCGGCGCGCGCTTCATCTACGCCTCGATGTTCATGACGGCGCTGCTCCTGGTGTTCCGCGCCGCCACCGTTCCGCAGCTCGCCAATCCGCAAATGCTCGCCGTCACGATCTTCACCGGCGTGCTGATCTACTTCTTCGGCGCGCTCACCTGGTACGGCGCCATCAGCCGGCTCTCGCTCGCGTGGACGACCGCGCTGGTCGTGCCGGGAATCCCGCTCTTGTCGATTCTGTTTGCTGTGATCTTCCTCGGCGAGCATGCGACGCGCCGCGAGGTGATCGGAATCCTGATCGCGATCTCAGGCGTGCTCGGTCTCGTGCTCGGCGCCGAGGGCCATCGGACGCATCATGACGAGGTCGAAATCGCCGAATCGATCCATCAGCCGCTCGGCTAGCCAGTTCCATTTGACTGCCGGGTGCCACGTGATCTTAAGTGGCTTGAAATCCAAGCCGCGCCGCGCGCGCGAATATCGAGGACACATCCGATGGCCCGAATCATAAGGCACGAAAAAAACGGCCCTTACGAAGTTCCCGAAGGAACCGAACTGCCGCTCTACATCTGCGCCTGCGGCCTCTCCAAGAACAAGCCGTTCTGCGACGGCTCCCACAAGATCACGCGCGACGAGAATCCAACCGACGTCTACATCTACGACGGCAAGGATCGCGTCCTCATCAAGAACGAATACTAATTTCGTCGAGTTCGATCTGCGATTGAATAGCCTCGCCCGCGGCTGACGCCACAGGCGGAAGTCGCACACCGGGAGAGGCCGCGGCCTGTGACGGCAGCCGCGGGAGAGGCTATTTTCAATCAATGCACTTCGACGCCACCGCAGATGTTTAGCGCCTGGCCGGTCATATAGCCGCCGTCCTTCGATGCGAGGAACGCGACGACATCGGCCACGTCGTCGCCGTTTTCCATCCGGCCCATCGGCACCTGCGCAACGAACGTTTGCAGCACCTGCTCGCGATTCAGATTGCGCGCCGTGCCGACCATGTTAATCAACCCCTCGAAGAGCTGAGTCTCGACGAAGCCGGGGCATACTGCGTTCACCGTGATCCCGAACTGGCCGAGCTCGAGCGCGAGGCATCGCGTGAGCCCGATCACGCCGTGCTTCGCCGCGCAGTACGCCGCCATCCCGGGCCCGCCGCGCTTGCCCGCGATCGATGCGGTGTTGATGATCCGCCCACCGCGGCCGCCCGCGATAATCTGCGGCGCGACGTGCTTCGCGCACAGGAACGTGCCGGTCAGGTTGATCGCGACCGTGCGATTCCACGCATCGAGTGAATGTTGCACGACGGGGCCGCCGCCGACGCCGCCACCCGCGTTGTTACACAGGATGTCGACGCGGCCGAACTCCTTGATCGCGGCGGCCGTCATCGCCTCGACCTCGGCCTCGTCGGTGACGTCGACTTTGACCGCGATACTGCGGCGTCCGAGCTTGCGGATCTCGGCGGCGACGCCTTCGAGCTCCTGCATCTGGCCGAACTTCGCATCGGGATACTCGCTCATCGCGCGGCAGTAGTCCGCCGCGACGACGTGCGCACCCTCGCGCGCGAGCCGGAGCGCGATCGCGCGTCCGATTCCGCGCTCGCGTCCGCATCCGGTAACGATCGCAACTTTATCTTCGAGGCGCTCCGCCATGACTCTTCTCCTGCGTGCGATGAAGGGCGCGCGCGCCCCTCCTGCTAATTTAATTTGGTGCAGGTATGTTAGTCGCGGTAGCTGAACTTGCAAATGGATGACCGAAACGAAGCGGGCGACGCACTCGACGAGCCCGCTGCGAACGCGCCCGAAACACGAGAGGCACCAGCGCCCGATTCACCGCGACTCGAGCCGCGCCCCGCGATCCCGCGATGGCTGAGCGCGATCGCCGAGCCGCACAATGCGCTGCCGATCCTCATCATCATGACGGTCGCGCTCTACCTCGTGAACCTCGGCGGCTATCCGCTCTATACCAAGGGCGAACCGCGCGAGGCGGTGACGATTTACAACATGACGCATGGCGGCGGATTCATCCTGCCGCAGCGCGCCGGCGTCGAGATACCGTCGAAGCCGCTGCTGATGCATTGGCTGGCGGCGCTCATCTCGCTCGTCGGCGGCGTGACGGAATTCACGGTGCGGCTGCCGTCGGCTGCGTTCGGAATCGGTGGCGTACTGGTCTGCTATTTTTATGGCCGCCGCATCTTCGACAACCTGAGCGCATTCTTCGCGGCGCTCATGATGGCGACGACGTTCCAGTATTTGCAGGCGGCGACGGGCGCGCGCGTCGATATGACGCTGACGTTTTTCATGGAGGTCGCGTTCTTCGAGTTCATCATGATGGCCGAGGGGCTGACGACGCGGCGGATGCTGCTGTACGTCGCGATCGCCTGCGCGATCCTGACCAAGGGACCCGTGGGTGCGGCGCTACCCGGCGCGGTCGCGCTCGCATGGATCGCGCTTTATCGAAAATGGCCGCTGCTGCGCGACCTGGCTCTCGTGCGCGGCGCGATTGTTGTCGCGATCCTTGCCGGGGGATGGTACGTCGCGGCGTTTATCGTCGGCGGGCCCGCGTTCTTCGAAAAGCAGATTCTCGCGGAGAACCTGTTTCGCGTCGTCGGCAGCGCCACCGTTCACGAGCCGCACGCGCATCCGTTCTACTACATGGAATTCGCGCTGCTCGCAGGCTTCCTGCCGTGGACGATCGTGATGCCGATTCCGGCCCTGCAGGCGCTCCGCCGCCCGCGGCCGATCGACCAGCGCCTCGCGTACTTTCTTTTGTGGTTCGCAATCGTGCTCTTTTTCTACAACATCCCGCAGAGCAAGCGCGGCGTGTACCTGCTCGCGCTTTATCCCGCGCTCGCGACGATCGCGGGGATATACATCGTGAGCGCAATCACCAATAGCGCAAGTGGCGTGAAAACCTGGGTCAGATGGATGCAGAAGCTTTCCGGATCCGCCCTGGCGATGTGCGCCGCTGGCGCACTCGGCGCGCTGACACTACTTGCATATCAGCAGGACCGGCTGCATCAGATAATCTACGCGGCAGGTATCCAGAATCCCGGCTTCATGCCTGCGCTCGCGACTGCGGTGAGATCGCACGCCAACGCCGCCGTCGCAATCCCGGCGCTCGCACTCGTGCTCGGCATCTGGATGCTGGCGAGGCGGGCCGCAATCCAGCGCCTCGTCGTGCCGATCGCCCTCGCGATGACGCTGATCTCGCTCGCCACGAACATCATCGTCGTGCCGGCGATTGCTAACACGTTGTCATTAAAAACATTTGCGATCGATACGATGAAAGAAGTCGGCAGCGATCCGATTGGCTACCTCGAAATCCTGAACTACGACGTGGCGTTTTACAGCGGCCGCAACATGCCGATCCTCCACACCACCAATCCCAACCTCCCCGACTACCTGATCGCCTGGCGCTCGATCTACTTCGCCTCGCCAGTGTCGCTACAGGACCGCTACGAAATAATCCTGACCAGCAACCCCACCGAACTAGACGGCAGTGACGAAATGGTCCTGCTTCACAAACGCAAAGCCCCCGCCGAAAAGCCCGAGCAAAATCTCACCTGAAGATCAGGACAGCTTTTGTTTCCTCGATGCGCTCACGGCGGCGACCAGGCGCGGGAGGATTTCGGCGGAGCCTCCGCGGAGGCTTATGTCGCAGAATCGGGTGATTTCGGATTCGTAGAGATTTACTTCGATCAACGTGCCGCCGCGTTCTTTTACTTCGATGGCGAAGCCGGCTGCGGGGTAGACGGTGGCTGAAGTGCCGGCGACGATCACGAGGTCGGACTGGGCGGCGTGGCGCGCGCACTGGTTGAGCACGTCGGTCGGGATCGGCTCGCCAAACGAGACGGTGTCGCTCTTGAGGATGCCTTCACATTTCGGGCAGATCGGCGGCAGCGCTTCGAGACTGATTTCCTCGCGCTGGAACCTGCGGCCGCAGTCGATGCATCGGATCAGGGTCCAGTTGCCGTGAATCTCGGCCAGTGACTTCTGGCCTGCCTGGCGATGCAGATCGTCCACATTTTGTGTAATTACGAACCGCAGCACGCCCATCGTCTCGAGCTCGACGAGCGCCGCGTGCCCCGGATTCGGCTTGGCAACGGACAGCGGCTTGTAGAGCTCGTCGTTGCGGCTCGCGAGGCGCTCTTCCCACGCCTTCTTGGGGTCGGCAAGAAAGCGCTGGAAGCCGTTCGTCGGCGGCTCGCCGTATTTCGTCCAGAGTCCGCCCGGGCCGCGAAACGGCGGGATCCCGCTTTCGACCGACATCCCCGCCCCCGTCAGTGCAATCGGATAACGCGCCGCGAGCAAAACCTCGGCTGCAGCTTTGATTTCTGAATCCGTGGCCTTGACTGGTTCCTGTTCCATTGGATTCGCCTTCGCGGACTATGCGACCGCGCACGAGATGAATGTGAACGCATACAGGGTGAGACCTGCCGCTTCGGCGCGAATCGTGAGCGCGCCGGAGTTCACCGAGTCGTTCGACACCAGCGAATACATCCGCGGGCGATCGACGGTGACAAACGCACGCCCGCCTTCAAGTCTCACATCGTCGCCCGGCTTCTCACCTTCGCCCAGGATCAATTCGGCACGAATCGAGAGACCGGGCGGCGGCGCCATCACGAGGTTGACGTCTTTCGAGGTGTAGCGAATCGCAAGCGACGCACCCGCCGCGTCAGCGTGCGCGGCTTCCTGCTCGACACGCCATCGCCCGCCGAGGAACGCCAGCCCTTCCATGTGACGTCCGGGATCGGTGTAGTCGTAGGCGGTGTCCTTCGCAACTCCACCAGGATTTCCGAACTGTCCGCGCGCGTGGCCGAGATAAAGCTCGGGCGTAACGCGATAGCACACCGCGCCGGGACGGTCGCTGTCGCGCATCGGCGGCATCGGCGGCGGCAACTCGATCGCAGGATTCAAATCGCGCAGTGCCTGCTGAATCGCGATTTCGCTTTCCTCGTATGCGCCTTCGCCGAAGTGGTAGTAGCGAATCCGCCGCTTGGCATCGACGAGATATTTCGCCGGCCAGAAACGGTTCGTGTAGGCGCGCCAGATCGCGTATTCATTGTCGAGCACTATTGGATACTCGAGACCGAAGCGCCGCGCTGCATCGACGACGAACGAGCCCTCACGCGCGAATGAAAACTCCGGCGCATGCACTCCGACTACGACGAGCCCCTTGTCGGCGTAACGCCGATGCCACTGCGCAACGTACGGCAACGTGCGGATACAATTGACGCAAGTAAAATCCCAGAAATCGACCAGCACGACAGCCTTGTCGCGCAACGCGCTGAGCACGACGGGCGCGCCCTGCACCCACGTTCCGCCCTCGAATTCCGGCGCATAAATCGTTTCCTGAAGCTTCGGCATTTGCTTTACGCGCGAAAGCGTAGCACAGGCCTCATCGCACGATGAACCCCGAGTTTGACGCGAGACAATCGGCGCGATACTGAGGCGGCATGGCGGGTCACGAGAACATCGAAGTCGTCGCGATCACGACGCCGGCGCAATTCGAGCAGGCTTATGCGATTCGCCGCCGCGTCTTTATCGAAGAGCAGAACGTGCCTGAAGCAATCGAGCTCGATGACGACGATGCGCGCGCCTTCCATGCGCTCGCGCTCATCGATGGCGCTCCGGTCGGCACAGGCAGGATGCTGCCGCATGGCGAGCACGAAATCAAAATCGGCAGGATGGCGGTGCTGCGCGAGCTGCGCGGCAGCGGAATCGGCCGCGAGATCCTGGAATTTCTGATGAACGCGGCACGCGCGCGCGGTTTTCGCGTGGCTGTGCTTCATGCGCAACTCACTGCGGAAGGTTTCTACCTGCGCAGCGGCTATATTCCGATCGGCGACGTGTTCGAGGAGGCAGGAATTGCACATCGCAAGATGGAACGGCCGCTTTGACGCGTTGACTGATCGTTAAGCGGAGGATTTCGCCGATGCTCGATCACATGGAACTATTTGTTTCCGATCTTGCGTGTAGCAAGGATTTCTACGCCCAGGTGCTGGCACCGCTCGACTTCAAAATCATTTATGAACTGGAGAACGCTATCGGGTTCGGCGACGATTCATTTCCCTCGTTCTGGATCCACGTCGGCGAGCCGCGCAATCGATCGCACTTTGCGTTCGGCGCGAAAGACCGCACTGCCGTCGACGCGTTCTATCAAGCCGCGATCGCGGCGGGTGGTATCGACAACGGCGCGCCCGGGATTCGCGCCCAATATACTCCGACCTACTACGCCGCGTTCATTTTCGATCCCGATGGCAACAATATCGAGGTGGTCTGCCGGAAGGGCTAACGCGCTCGCACGCGCGACGACGCTCTGACGCGCTTGGCCCCGATGAACACTCGATAAGAAGGATCGGCCGCGAAGTCAGCCATCGTCCAGATCTCGGGACGTCCGACTTTCTTCGCCAGATGAATCACCTGGCCTTCACCGAGATAGACGCCAACATGCGCGCCCCACGCGCGACCGTCGCGGCTGAACAGCAACAGATCGAGAGGGCGGAGTCGCTTCGCGATCGTCGTCTGCTCAGCATCGTCCCATAGCTCGCTCGAACGAAAATTCGGAACCGTCCTGCCGAAGTGCCGCAGTAGCTCGAATGCAAATCGCTGACAGTTCGCGCCGTCGCGCAGGTCCGAAGCCTTGATGGCACCTGGATATCGAGAGCCGTCGTAGGGGACCGACAAAAACCGCGCTGGGATCTTCAGAGTGATTGGCCTGCTGCGCCGCGCCTTCATTCGAGGCTGCGCGCGAAGTCTTCGATCACTTGGGCGACAGCGGCCGGCATCTCGAGCAGAACATGATGATGCGCACCCGGGATCGTCACCGCTTGCGCGCGCGGATTGGCGATGGCGGCGCGCTCGAGGCCTTCCACCGTCATGATGCGGCTGTTCTCCGCACGCACCAGCAGGGTTGGGATCGTCACAGCGGCGAGAGCCTCGACCACGTTCATGCCGTCGCCGCCGAAGAAGCTGTCGCGATCGAACTTCAGCGTCCATCGCCCTTCATCGGTGCGCGCGAGACTCTTCTCCGCGACGGTGCCGAGGATCTCAGGCGCGATCTCGCCTTCATTCGGCATCAGGCGATAGCGCGCCTTGGCGGTTTCAAGATCGGGATAAGTAACGACAGGTAGGCTCTTCAGGCGGCGCAGATAACGATCGCGGCCGCGGCTCGACACGATCGCGGAATCGATCACGATCGCGCCGCGCGCGGCATCAAGATGCTTCGCGGCATAGGCGAGGACGCTCAACCCGCCCATGCTGTGCCCGACGATGATCGGGCGACCGTGCAGTTGCGAATCATGTTCGATGAAGCGCGCGAGGTCCTGGGCGTATTCGCGCGGCGCGTACGCTGGTGGCTGAACCCATTCGCTGTCCCCGTGGCCGCGCTGATCGAGCGCGACGATTCGAAAGTCGCGCGAGATCGCGCGCGCGACCGCCTCCCACCACCAAGCATTGGCCGAGTTGCCATGCAGCAGGATCAGCGTCTGTTTCGCGTCCGAATTCCATTCCAGGTAGTGCAGCCGCGGCGCGCCGTCGAAAAGATGCTGATGCGGTTCGGTCACTTAAGCTTGTCGAGAAACTTCTTCATCGCGGCGATCAAACCGCGCGGATTGTCGAGCATCGCATGATGGTACGAATCGTCGATCTCGGCGAGCTCGCCCTTGGGCATGGCTTCGACCATCTTGCGCGCCTGATCGATCGCGAGCAATGGGCTCTTCTTGATCTTGATGAGCAGGGCGGGGCAGGTGACGCGATGCAGCGACTCCCACATCGTGAGCGGCTCGCGGATCATAGTGCGGCGATCGATTTTGTGAATCCATTTACCGTCATCGACCTGTCGGTAGGTCTTGCGCGCGACGTGCTCGAGGATCTCCTTGCTCGCCAGCGTCTCGCGCGGCAGGACCTTGAAATTCGACACCGCCTCATCCAGCGAGTCGAAGCGGCGCCCCGGGCGCTCGGCATATTTGCGCAGGAACTGAACCGACGCCTCGCTGTAATCGGGCGGGCTGTCGATCGCAACCAGGCCGCGCAGCTTATCGGCGTGCGCCGCCGCATAAACGAGCACGTTATGCGCGCCCATCGAATGCCCGACGAGGATTGGCGGACCGAAGTTCCATTGATCGATCACCTGGTCGAGATCCGCTACATAATGGCGTGAGCCATAGGCCCAATCCGCGGGCCATTCGCTTTCGCCGTGGCCGCGCTGGTCGATCGCGAGCGCGTGGAAATCGTCGATAAAGGCGGGCGCGACGAAGTCCCACCAATGCGCGTGAGCCGAGCCGCCGTGGACGAAGAGCAACGCGGGCTTGCCCGCGCCGCCGTAGTCAACGCAATTGAGCAAAAGTCCGTTGGCCTTAAATCGATGCTGCTTCATCCCGTTGCTCGCTCTCAGAGAGCCGCTATCGCGATGGAAATCGGGCGACTTTGATTCGTGCGCCATTCATGGCACGATTCTAACAGCGTCCCGAAAGCTCCACCTGAAGTCATGCCCCGTCGTTGTTCCGCACTTTCGCTTATCACGCTCGCTGCGGCAACTGTCTTATCGATCTCGATCGCGTTACGCCCCGCTCGGGCCGACGATGCCAACACCGCCAAGGCGCGGGAGCTGGTGCAGGCCGCGATCAAGATGCAAGACAGCAACGAGGCGGTGAAGCTACTCTGGCAGGCGACTGACATCGATCCGACATACGCCGACGCCTACGTTTACCTGGGGCTCTACTACAACTCGCGATCGGACTTCGCCAACGTCGTCAAGGTCTATCAGAAGCTGGTCAAGAACCAGCCCAACCAGGTCACCGGCTATCTGAACATCGGTGAGGCCTACCTGTCGTTTCAGCCCCCCAAAAATGACGACGCCCTGACCTATTTTCGTAAGGCATATGAAGTCGATCCGAAGAACTCGTTTGCGGCTCTCAGGATGGGAGAGATCTACGCATCGACGGGAAACCGCGACGAAGCTGTGAAGTATCTGCGTGTGGCGCTGGCGGACAGCGTCAAGAATCCCAACGTCTCGGCCGAGGCAGAAAAGACCCTCAAGCAAATCGGCGCACTGTAGGCCTATTGCCCGAGGTTAGTTGCGTAGTCACGAAGCGCTTCGAGGAGCATCGTCAGCGTATCGCCAACCTCGCGGCGCACCTTCTCCTTGTCGTCCGCTTCGGCGATCATGAGCGCGGCGGCATCGAACGCGCCCGTCAGCAAGGTGGCAACCGGTTCGACCGGCACTACACGCGGTACGTCGCCAGAATCCATCAGTGCCTCGATCGAGGCCTTTATCAGGTTGGATTCGAGAGAACCGATGGAACCCAGGATTTCGCGACGGCGCTCAGCGCTCAACACGCTGCGACCATCGATCAGCATGATGCGATAGACCTCAGGCCGCGTGCACGATTTCAGCCAAGCCTCGCGGCCGTCGCGGATTCGATCCCACAGGTTATCGCCGTGCGCAGCGGCCGCGAGCGTGATGCCCAAGGTCTCGCGGGCGACAAACTCGAAGACCCGCGCGAAGAGCGCCTCCTTGTCCTTGAAATGATGATAGAGGGCCCCGCGAGTGACGCCCGCCGCCTGGACTAGGTCGCGAATCGAGGTGTCGGCGTAACCTTTGGTCGCAAAAAGCTTACGCGCGGCCGTCACGATCGCATCGCGAGTTTCCTCGGCGCGATGATCGCGGGAATGCGATACAACTTCCTGGGCCATGTCGAGAGTAATCTTTATTCAGGGCGCCGCGTCAGCGCAAGTAATATCCAATCGTAACCACCAATAGAGCGCATTTTCATTGATTAACAGTTAAATGCAAATCACTTTGGTCAATAGCGGGCAAAAAAGGACAAAATCTGAAATTCACGCAACTTGATTAAATTAACTTAAGTTGGCAAAGCGTTCATTTAAGTTTGATGTTGACATACCGAACGCCGGTATGTAGAAGACTACCACATTGAACTCGACGGATAAGCCAAAGGGGGGCGTAACCGTGAGAGTGAAAAATTGCCTGACGGCCAGGTCAGATACTGGCGCTAGTGGATCGCTCAACCATTTCCTTCCTGCGGCGGTCTCGCAAACCCGAACGATGAATTCACCCAATGAGGCGACTGTCAGCTAAAGCCGCTTGAGCGAGATCGCATCCAAATATTGTTGCATAGGTCCTTATCGCGCCGGCCAAACTGTGACCCGCGCAAAGGCAGATCAATGAATCAGAAGATGAAAGAGTGGATCCTCGGTTTCCCTTGTAGCCGCTGCACCTTTATGGGTGACGAGAATCTCGGAACCGTGCTTGTCCTCGGCCAGGACGACCGGGGCGAGTTGCAAGTAATCGCCTTCTGCTACGATTGTGCGCGCGTCATGATGAACCAGCGGCGCAAGCCTATCGCCAAGCGCGCCAGCGCTCCGGCATCGGCGCCAGTCGGCGACCGTTCGCGAGTGATAAAGCTCGAAAGACGTCCAGCTCCTTCCGAAAACAACACGAAATCTGCGCGCCCGCCCGCATAGAGAGCGGGTCCGAGACGGCGAGCTAATCGGCAGACTCTGTCGATCTTAGTTGCCGGCTGGCGATGGCGACGGGCTCGCAGCTGGGTGCTCGACTTCGGCTTCCTTGCGGCTTCCCCACGGCGGGGCAAAATCGCGATCGAAGATCGCCTGCTGATCAGGAGTCAGCACATCCCTGACCTTGTCGTACGACTCCCACATCGCGGCGCGTCGAGCACGGAAGAAGTCGCGCCGGATATCTTCGATCTTGTCGCGCGTGTTGCGAATGATTTCGGTGACCTGGTCGCGCTGCGCCGACGTGAGATGCACTTTATTGTCCAGCCGACCAACAAAGCTGCCGGCTGGCACCCTCAAGATTCGCATTCTGTAGGCGAGTGTGCTGATCGCAAACCCGATCAGCACGCTGGCAATTGCAGTGATCGCTATCGACCAGAGATTGGACTTATCCGGCAAAGTCGTTGCCCATCACCGAGGTGTCAGCCGCGGGTAAGTCGAGCGCCGATTCCGAATTGGTGATTTCGTCAGAGTACGAGCTAACTGGCACCGTCACCGAGAGATAGGCCGCCGCGCTGGCCATGAAGAGGACCATGACGCCGGCGCACATCGCCACCATCTGGCGCTGCCAAGTCGATCCGCGCGAGACCATCGCGCCGCGCCGCGCCAATGCTCCAACTCTGCGCTCGATCGCGATGCGCCCGCCGGGCTCGGTCGCCGAATAGAGCACCGGCGCCGTCAGCGCAAACACGCGAAACGCATGATCGCACTTGGCGCAGCTCTTGAGATGCGCGAGCAGCTCCGCGCGGCGCTCTTCCGTCGCGGTCTTGCGCCACAGCGCGGGAAATTCTTGTCGAGTCTCGAAACAATTCATCTGATTCACCTGTCGCGTCCCGCCGCCAGCATCCGCTCCGCCTGTTTGCGCAGCGATTGTCGAGCGCGAAACGCACGGATTTTTACTTTGGCCTCGCTCCAGCCCATCGTTTGGGCGATCTCGGCCACGCTCATGTCCTCGCTTTCCTTCATCACCATCACCATCCGATCCTCGGGACGCAAGGTATCGAGCAGCCGATGCGCCAGGTCGTGAGCCTCGCGCCGCTCCTCCGCGTCGCCCACGAGGTCTTCCGGCGACGCATCGTTGACCAGATGCATCCACTGCACTTCTGGAGCGTTGAAGTCGCCGACCAGCTCTTCGGGACGGCGCCGCCGTCTGCGCAACTCGTCATAGCACAAGTTGATTACTATCGAACGCAGCCAGCCGCCGAACGGCATCTCGCGGCGATAACTGGCCAGCGCCGTGTAAGCCCGGATAAAGCTCTCCTGGGCCAGGTCCCGCGCCATCTCAGGATCGGAGAAAAAGCGCTGGCACAGCCGTTCGACGCGCGGCCGATGCCGTGTCGAAAGCTCGTTGAAGGCGCCCGCATCCCCGGCAAGAACTTCGCCTATCAGCTCCTCGTCAGGTTTAGCCGTCAAGCTCCAAGCGATCTTCCTGCTCGCCAATCGCCCACGCATATCTGCCTGTAAGTACGTTCAGGAATAGCGGCGGTTACGCAGGCTCTCAATGATGGGTGCCGAAAAAATGTGCAGCCGCGATTTACCATTCCCGCGGCGGCGCCACGAATCCCGCATGCTCGACGTCTTCGGGCGTATCGAGGTCGAGCACCACGCCGGGATCGTCAACATCAACATAGCTCACGCGCGACGGGTCTGCATTGACGACCGCCCGCGCGCCTTCGGTATCGGAAGCATGGATCAGCTCGTCGAAGATCGACCGATCGAAGATCACCGGATGCCCTCGGCGCCCCTGGTAGCGCGCGATCACGATCTGCTCGCCACCCCGGCCGTAGCTCGACAGCACGGCACGGAACGTGTCCACTCGAACGGTAGGATGATCCGCGAGATGGATCATTATGCCGTCGATATCGCTTCGCACCGCCTCGATCCCGGCCTGCAGCGAGGAGAGCTGCCCGCGCATAAAGTTTCGATTCTCGACCACACTCACGCGCGGATCGAGCGCAATCGCCGGCCGGATCCGTTCCGCATGGGCACCGAGCACGACCACGACTCGCGGCACCACTTCGAGCATCGTCGTAATCGTCTGCTCGACGAAGGTCCGCGCTCCGATCTTCAGCAGCGGCTTCGGATAGCCCATGCGGCGCGACTCGCCGGCCGCCAGAAGAATTCCCGCGACTCGCGCCACGCTCTAGCTCTTCTTCCCCAGCCGCCCGGATTTGACGCCCAAAGTGAGCTCATCACGCAGGCCAAGCCGCCGCTCGCGCACGATCTCGGCCATGATCGCGAGCGCAATCTCCTCCGGCGTCTCGGCGCCGATATCGAGTCCGAGCGGAGCGTGAACTTCGTTCAGCCGCTCCACCGGTACGCCCGACTCGCCGAGCCGCTCGAGCATCGCCTTTACCCGGCGCCGCGATCCGATCATCCCAACGAAGCCGCACGGCGAAAGCAACGCGGCGCGAACCGTTTCCTCGTCGAAGGCATGGCCCCGCGTCACCGAGACCAGGTAGCAGTGCGTATCGAGCGAAAGCGATGCGACGGCCTCGCCGAACGCGCGCACGATAATCTCGTCAGCATCGGGAAAACGCTCGCGATTGGCAAATGAGGCCCTGTCGTCGATCACGGTGACATGAAAGCCCAGCATCGCGCCGAGCTGGCTTAGCGGCTGCGCGATATGACCGCCGCCCGCGATTATCAGCCGCTGCGCACCGACGATCGGATCGATGAAAACCCGCGGCGACGTGCCGTTCGCAATGTGAGTGACCTGCCGTACTCCGCCGTCGCTTTCGATTTCGAGAAGTCCAGCAAGCGCATCGCGAGTGCGCGCAACGATTCGTGTGAACGCCGGCAGTGGAATCGCAAATGGCGCGGACCGAGCTTCATCAGCTGGATCGATCACGGCACGTGCTCCGACCGGAGCTTCGCTGCGCCGCCCTGCTTCGATCACCGTAAGCAGACTGGCGGGACGGCTCTCGGCCGCAGCTTCGGCGAGCTTGCGGGCGGTGTCGATATCGCGCTCAGGCGACCAGATATCGACCAGGACATCCATGATCCCGCCGCAGCTTCCGATCTGCTGCTGATCGAAATCTCCGGTGAGGTCGACTTCGGCGAGCCGCGTGCCGCGGCCTTCATCGAGCAGCAGGCGCGCTTTACGAAAAACCTCGGCCTCGCCGCATCCGCCGCCGATCGTTCCGAACTGCCCATCAGTCCGCACGATCATCTTGGCCCCGACCTCGCGCGGCGTGGAGCCGCGAACATTGATCACCGTTGCAAGCGCAAAGCGCTGACCGCGCTCGAGCGTGCCGAGCGCCTCAGCCCAGATTTGATCCGGACCATTCATCCATATCCACAACTATCAGAACGGTCCCGAGCGGAAAAACCCGCGCGCCATCGGCGGATTCAGTCGCTGAGGTTGTCGAGGATCGTTTTGGCCGCCAGCAGGTCGCTCTCGGCGGTCTGGTAGTCGCCTTTGGCGATAGCGGCTTCGCTGGTTTGCTCGAGCTGCGCGGCCTTGGAGAGTTGTGCGCGCTTGGCGTCGTCAACCGGTCCCTCGTCGCGAACGTGGGCGAGGCGCAGGGAGACTTCGCGCTCGAGGCTGACGACATCAGGCGGCGCCGAGCCCGCATTGGCGAGCATTGCGCCGCTAAGGGTGATCGCAGACAGAACTATCGCAGTTGCTCGCGCCGAATGTTTCATCGCGAGCCGAAATTCTGAATCACCACGCTCCCGCGCGCAACGGCGCGGCTTAGAAAAGACTGTCGACTCCCGAATCCCTGCCGCCGTCGACGCCCGCTTCTGCCGGCTCGTGATTGCCGCCGTCGAGGCCGTAGCGCGCGAGCATCCGGTACAGCGTCGAGCGCGACACTCCAAGGAGATCAGCGGCGCGGCGGCGATTGCCGTCGGTCTCTTCGAGCGAGCGAATCAGAGTCCGCTTGATTACTTCGTCGAGCAGGAACGGCCAGGTTTCCTGGCTCGCAGATTTCGGCGAATGCGCTCGCGGCGCGACGTGTTCAATTTCGTCGTGCTGCTCACTCGGAACGAGAATCGCATCTTCGCCATCGACGATATGCTCGGGCAGGTCCTGGATCAGCACCACGTCGGAGTCCGTCAGAATCACCGCGCTTTCGATCGCATGCGCCAGTTCGCGCACATTGCCCGGCCACGGGCACGACGTGAGCGCATTGAGCACCGCGCGCTCGACGCCGATGATGTTCTTGCCGCATAGCCGGTTGTAGTGCTCGATGTAATACGCGATGAACGAGGGAATTGCTTCGCGCCGTTCGCGCAGCGGCGGATTGAAGATCGCCGCCGTGTTGAGGCGATAGTACAGATCGTCGCGGAACTGGCCCATCCGCACCATCGCGCGTAGATCGCGATTCGTCGCCGCGACCAGGCGAATATCAACTTTGTATGTATGCGCCGAGCCGACAGGCTGCACTTCGTGAGCCTCGACCGCGCGCAAGAGCTTCGGCTGCAGCTTGAGCGGCAGGTCGCCGATCTCATCGAGAAAGAGCGTGCCGCCATTGGCCGAACGGAAGTAGCCGATCGAATCTTCGCGCGCATCGGTAAACGCGCCCTTGATATGCCCGAAGAGCTGCGACTCCGCCAGCGACTCGACCAGGTTCGAGCAATTGAACGTAACGAACGGCCCGTTCGGAACTGGTCCGAGCGTATGCAACGCGCGCGCGACGAGCTCTTTGCCGGTACCGGATTCGCCGTGAATCAGGACGGTCGCCTTGTACGGCCCGAGACGCAGAATCGTCTTGAGCACCTTGCGCATCTGCGCCGAGCGGATCACCATCCCGCCAACGCGCTCGGAGCCCTGCGCGAGATGCTCGAGCGTGACGATATCGCCCGAAGCTGCACTGCCAGTTTCGATTTGCTCGTTGTCTTCCAGGTCCGACCGCTGCGCAATGTTTGCCTGTTCCACGTCTTTGCTCACGCCCCCTGCCGCGGGAGTGTCCCAATTATTTCCCGAGGTCATACACCTGATGAGCAAGCGGCAGGCCACGTATCCGATAACGGGACACTGTTCGACGTTCAGCTATATCTCGCACTGAGTTGCGGGTCCCGGGACGAATCCGATTTGTGAACACTCGCGACAGTCGAGCTGTCTCGAATCGGAACAGCAGCGAACAAATCAAACGCCGAGGATATCGGCCAACACCTGCGCCGCATGATTTCGCGGATCGACCTGCGGATAGACACGCTCGATCCGGCCATTCTCGTCGATCACGAAACTGATGCGCTCGGCGTGTCGGGCCTTGGCATCGCCGCACGCGCCATATGAGAGCGCGACCTTGCGATCCAGATCGCTGAGCAGCGGAAAAGAGAAGCCGTGCTTGCCCGCGAACTCTGCATTCGTTTCGACGGAATCGAAGCTGACGCCGAGAACCTGCACATTGGAATCGTCGAAGTAACTCTGATGGTCGCGCAGGCTGCATCCCTCGCTCGTGCATACCGGCGTCCCCGCTTCGGGATAGAACCACAGGAACACCTTGCGCCCGCGCATCGCCGCAAGGCTCACATCACCACCGCCGTGAGCCGGCAGCGTAAAATCGGGGGCGAGGTCTCCCGGCTTGAGCATCGCGTCGTCAGTTCAGAAGCCCGCGCAATTGTGCGAGCGCCGAGCTGCACGCGGGATCCTCGGGCGCGAAGCGCAGCGCGCCTTCAAATTCCTCGATCGCCTTGCGTACCATGCCCTTCAGCGCATAAACGCGGCCGAGATTCATGAACGGAAAATGCTTCGGCTCGTAGCGCTCGGCCTTCTTCGCGCGTTCGAGCCAGTCGATCGCCGCATCGAGCTCGCCCTTCTCGATCAGGTACGCGCCGATATCGTTGTAAGGATTACCGAAGGTCGGATCGACTTCGATCGCGCGCTTGCACTCTCCGATCGCCGCATCGAGCTTGCCCTGCCCCTGGTAAGCCCAGCCGCGAAAGGTGTAGGCCTCGGCCGTCGGAAACATCTCGATACTCTTGGTGTACAACTCGATCGCGCGGTCGAGGTCGGATCGCTGGTGATGCTCACAGCCTTCGTTCCAGAGTTCCAGGGCGCGCTGCTTGAGAAACGAATCGGCCATGGCATCAGCCTTGCGCCGGGTCAGCGACAGGGTCAAGAGCGAGCCGGTCACTGGCGGTTACTATTGGTTGAGCGTTCGCAGAACCTGGATCATCGCGGGACCGACGATCACCGCCATCATCGCCGGCAGCACGAAAAGCACCAGCGGAAAGAGAATCTTGACCGTGGTTTTCTGCGCGGCTTCCTCGGCCCGGATCCGGCGCGTGGTGCGCAGAGAATCCGAGATCGAGCGCAGTGCAGGCCCGACCTGCGCGCCGAGTTGCTCACTCTGGATCAGCGTCGCCGATAGCGGCTTGATGTCCTCGACCGCGGTGCGCGTCGCGAGGTTGCGCAGCGCCTGTCCCAGCGTCGCGCCCGCACTCAATTCGCCTGAAACGATGGCCAGCTCCGAACCGATCTCCTGCTGTTGCCGCTCAGCCTCGCTGCCGACGATCTTGATCGCTTCCGATAATCCGAGGCCCGCTTCCACGCACACGACCAGCAAATCGAGGATGTCGGACAGTTGACATGAGATAGCGCGCTGTCGATTTCCGGCCCGATGCCTGACGTAAAAAAGCGGGACGAACAGCCCGGCGCCGGCGCCGACCAACGCCGCCAATAGTGGTCTGATCCCGCCTGCGCCATGCGCGATTGCCGCCACCAGCGCCGCCGCCCCGAGCAACGCCATCAGTCCGAGGCGAATAAAGTTGAAGGTCGAAACGTCTTCGGAGCGAGCGAACCCCGCACGCGCCAGCACGGTTTGCAACTTTTCCGCTTCCTCGGCATCGAGCTGCGGCTCAGGCAGATGCCGCACCACCCATCGGAACAGCCCCCGCGCAAACGAATCCGAATTGATCTCCTCGTCGGTCGGATTGCCGTACGCGACCCGCATCTTCACCGCGATATCGGCGATCCGATCTTCGAAGATTCGCCGCGCACCGAAGATCGCGGCGTAGAGCGCGGTCGCGGCCGCCGCCACCAGCAGGAAGATCGTCAGGCTCACGTAGAACGAGGTCATCATCTCAATATCGCACCCGCAGCAGGCGTCGAATCGTCAGGAACGCGAGCCCATCGAGAAAGATCGCGGTCTTCAAAATTTTTAGCCCGGTCGGGTCGTAGAAAAGCATGTGCGTGTAATCGGGCTGGATAATACTGAACGCGGCCAGGATCAGCGCCGGCAGAATTCCCACCACGATCCCGCTCATCCGCGACTGCGCCGTCAGCGCGTGAATCTGCTGCTGCAGGCGCTGGCGGTTGCGCACGATGTCGGACAGCCGCCCGATGATCTGCGCGAGCGAGCTGCCGACCTCCGCCTGCACTTTCACCGCGACGACCAGCAGCCGCAGATCCTCCTCGGGCACACGTTTCAGCATTTCCTCCAGCGATCGCGGCAGCGGCAAGCCAAGGCGCGTCTGCTCGATCACCGAGCGCATCTCGCTGCCGATCGGGTCGGGAAACTCATCGACCACGACCTGCAGTCCGCGCATCAAGGAGTGACCTGCTTCGAGCGATGACTTGATCAGATCGAGCGCCGGCGGGAGCTGGCGCACAAAGTTGCGCAGCCGGCGGCGGCGCCGGAAGCGAATATAGAAAATCGGCAGCGCGCCCAGGGCTGCGCCCATCGCGAGCGCAAACAATTTGTCTTTCCAGACCGCCTGCCCGGCCGCGAAGCCCGCGCCGAACATCAGCACGATGATCAACAGCACGTCGGCGACCGAGGCATAGAGCCCCGCCTGCCACATCTGCTCTTCCAGCCGCTGCATCACGTCGATCCGATAAATTCGCGCGAACAGCTCGCTGGAGGCCGGCTTGCGCCGGCCGCTGCGGATTATGTCGACCGCGACGGCCATATCGGGCCGCGCCATCTGCCGCAACACTTCCCTGCTGACCGTGGGTTTAGCGCCGCGCAATAGCAGGAGCGTCAGAACTCCGAGCAGGACCAGCCCCGCCGCGCCGAACGCGATTCCGATATCCGGCATCAGCATCACACAGTGCGCGCGTCGGTCCTGAAGCCGACGGTTTCCAGCCGCTGACCATAGACCGAGCGGATCCCGGTCGAGCGATAGTAGCCGGCGATCTTGCCTTGAACGGAATGATCGGTGCGGACAAATTCGTAGAGATCCTGCATCATGATCATCTCGCCTTCCATGCCGCTGACCTCCGAGATTTTCAGCACCTTGCGCGAGCCGTCCGAGAGCCGCGAGATATGAACTATGAGATTGACCGCCGACGCGACCTGCTGGCGCATCGCGCGCTGCGGTATCGATACGCCCGACAGCAGCATCATCATCTCCAGGCGCGACAGGCACTCGCGCGCGCTATTGGCGTGAATGGTGGCGATCGATCCGTCATGACCGGTCGACATCGCTTGCAGCATGTCAAAGACTTCCGCGCCGCGAACCTCGCCGACGACGATCCGATCCGGCCGCATACGCAAACAGTTGCGCACCAGGTCGCGCTGCGTAACCTCGCCTCTGCCTTCCAGGTTCGCGGGCCGCGTCTCCAGGCGCACCACGTGTGGCTGCTGCAGCGAAAGCTCGGCGGAATCCTCGATCGTCACGATCCGCTCGTCCTCGGGCACGAACGCGGAGAGGCAGTTGAGCATCGTGGTCTTGCCCGAACCGGTGCCGCCGCAAACGAGAACGTTGAGCCGCGCCCGCACTACCGCCTGCAGAAACTCGACCAGCTCCGGCGAGAGCGAGCCCTTCTCGACCAGCGCGCCGATATCGTAACGCCGCTTGCCGAAGCGGCGAATCGACAGCGCAGGCCCATCAAGCGCGAGCGGCGGGATAATCGCGTTGATACGCGAGCCGTCGGGCAGGCGCGCATCGACCATCGGCGACGCCTCGTCGACGCGGCGTCCGACCCGCGACACGATGCGCTCGATGATCAGCATCAGGTGCTGATCGTCCTGGAACGCAACCTCGGTGGTATGCAGCTTGCCCTGCTTTTCGACGTAAACCTGCCCGTGGCCGTTGACCAGGATATCGGTGATGTCGTCGTCGCGGAGCAGCGGCTCGAGCGGGCCCAGGCCCAGCAGCTCGTTCTTGATTTCATCGACCAGGCGCGCGCGATCGCCTTCGGTCAGGAGGCGGCCCTCTTCGTTCAGGATCTCATTGATCGCGGCGGTAACTTTGCCCGAGACCATCTGCGGCTCGAGCGCCTCGAGCTTGGAGATGTCGATCGACTCGAACAGCTTGTTATGAATCTTTACTTTGAGACGGCGCGAGCTTTCCACCATCGCATCCTTGCGGCGTCTGAGCGTCGCACCGATCAGCGATCCTCCCGCGGAACCGGCTTCGCCGGCTTTACCCGCGCCTCCCTGGGCAAGACGGTCCGCAAGCCGCATCAGCGTCCTCCGATGGCGGAAAGTAGCCGCGACAACATGCCGGAACGCTCATGCGCGGCAGCCTCGCCGGCCGGCATGATCCGTCGCGTCAAGTCCACGACCGCGCGGGCGACGGGCGAATTAGGCGAAGTCTGGAAAATATCCGTCGCCGTCAGCTCGCTACGCTCCACCGTGCGCGCATCGGACGGAATTCGCGCGAACAGCGTGCGCCCAAGCGTGCCTTCGATCTGCTTGTCGCTCAGCGGATGCGAGGGCTGATAGTTGTTGAGCACGAAGCGCGGCTCGAGCGAGGTGATGCCAAGCCGCTCATACAGATCGATAAAACGCCACGCGCAGCGCGCGGAAATCACCGTCTGGCGCAACACATAGAACAGATAATCTGAACGCTCCCACGCCGCCACGGCGTTTTCATCGATATGCCCGCCGCAGTCGACGATCACGTAATCGAATAGCTGGCGCATCAGCTCCAGAACGGTGCCAACCGTGATATCCGAAACCAGCTCGCATTCCTCGATGCGCTTGGGCGCGGCCAGCACGTACAGCCCCGACGGATGCTTGGTGAGCGCCGATTCGAGTTGAATCGAATCCATCTTCTGATCGAGCCGCGCGAGCGGCAGCATCGTCACTTCGGGCTCGATATTGAGCGCAACCGAAAGTCCGCCGGTCTGCAGATTCAAATCGACCAGCGCCACGCGCTGATCGAAGACATGGCGCAGCGCGAGCCCGATATTCGCGGCGAGTGAGGTCACGCCCACGCCGCCGACGACGCTGGTCAGCGACACGATCACGCATCCGTCGCGGCGCTCGGCGCGCCACCGGTCCTCGCTGATCTTGAGCAGCGCGCAGGTGGCGTCGCCCACGTCGAGCGGCAGAAAAATGATCTCGTCGGCGCCGGCTCGCAGCGCGCGCTTCATCGTGGTCGGGTTCTTGCCGCTGATGAGCGCGATAATCACCGGGCGTGGCGAATGCGCGGCGCGCTCCTGCACATAATTGAGCGCGTTCTCCTCGGCGCCATCGAACACCACCATCATCACGTCGGCGGCTTCCGGAGCCTTGACGTTTTGCGTCGGCGACGGCGCCGGCGAAGCCTCCTCGATCGCGAGCGGCGGCTCGCCGAGCGTGGTTAGCACCTCGCGCACCATGGCGCGCTTTTCCGCCGTGATTCCCACCAGCAGCACTTTGAGCGCGCCGCGCGGGGTTGATGTCCTTGAGCCTAGCGATGGCACCGCAGAGAGCCTCCCTCTTCGCCTAGAATCGCGGCCGCGCCGGGTCGGGTGGATACACGGGCGCGGTCTTGATGTCCTGGTAGCTGAAGTCCGGGACCCTGGTTGGATCGAAGACTTCGCCGTTGCGCGGCAGCGCATTGACAATCTGTGGCGTCACGCTCATCACCAGGTCTGTGTCTTGATCCTGCCAGCTCGTATTGCGGAACAACCCGCCGAGGTACGGAATATCGCCCAGGTAGGGAACCTTCTGCACGGTGGCGGTCTTGGTATGCAGGATGAGCCCGGCGATGATCAGCGTCTGCTGATCGCGCATCCGCACCAGGGTCTCTGCGCGCCGCGTCACGAACGCCGGGATATTGAAGCCGAACATCTGCACGCCATGCGCGTAGTCGGGCTCCGATACTTCAGGCTTGACCAGCAGCTCGATCGAATCGCTGCCGACAACGGTCGGAATGAATTCGACCGAAGTTCCGAACTGCTTGAACACGATCGAAGTGTTGAGCGCCTGCGCGATCACGATCGGAATTTCGCCGCCCGACAGGAACTTGGCCTTTTCGCCCGAATTCGCCAGCATGTGCGGCTCGGCGAGAATTCGGCCAAGCTCGTGCTGCTCCAGGAACTGGAAGAAGGTCTGCGTTGCTAACTGTCCGTTCTGCGTAGCGAGTCCGTAGGTCAGATTCGACGAGAGCAGCATCGGCATCAGCTGGCCGCCCGGAAAGAGCGTCGTCGGCGTCGAACTGCCGCTCGACGATCCCGAGGCGGAATACGGAGTGCCGACGTTGCCCGGCATCCCGACCAACGACACTCCGGCATTGGCCAGCGCGGTCGTGATATTGATGCCCTGGTTCTCGATCTTGCTGCGGTTCAGCTCGGCGACGATCACGTTCAGCATCACCTGCTGCTTGCCGCTGGGATCGATTCGCACCTGGCGTTCGACGTACTGGCCCCGGTCGTCCCACACCGCGAGCGTGGTGAAGCCCGGCTCGTGACCGATAATGTTGATTTGATAAGGATTGACGACCTGTACGTCGGCGACTTTCGAGTCCGCGACGGAGATTCGCGTGAGTCTGCGCGTGAAGTCGACCACCTCCGAGGTACCGGTCATCAGCGTGACCGAATCTTCCGGCAGGTAATGAACGCCGCCATTGACCGACGGTGAAGAATAGCCCCGACCGGAAGCTAGCACCGTCGGGTCGTTGCGATATAGCCGCGGCGCAACGCTCTGCGCCTGGCTCGGCATTACTGGTATCGGCGCATTCGCCGCATTCGCTACGGGAGACGGCGACGCTGGAGCCGCGTTGACGATCGACGTGTCAGTCAGATCGACCGACGCGCTTTTGAAATCCGCCGGCGCGGTCATTCCCGCTCCGGGCCGCGGTGCGAGCGTCATGTCCGTACTCGCCGCGGGCGCTTTGCCGGGAGCAAGGGGCGCTTGCGGCTTGGCCAGGGCCATGACGTTTACATCGTAGGCAACCTTGAGTCCGTTGGCGCGCTGCACTGTGATATCCCACGCGCCTGCTTCGGCGCCGACCAGCACGATCTTTCCCGGCGTCTCCGTATGCATCAGCAACGCGTGCGGATTGTCGATAACGACGACCGTGGGCGCCGAATTTGGGTTGAGCTGGCCAATAACGAAAGTCTCGCCCGCGTGAATCATCACTGCCTGATGCGGCACCGGCTCGGCTGCACCGCTCATCGAGGCCGCGAGGATTATCCCGGCCGCGGCCAGCAGCAGCATCCAGCTCAGCCGCTCACACATCTTGATGTTCATCGTCGTGTTACCTCGGGCACCAGATGCTCACGGGATTTCGATCGTCTTCGGCGCCGGCTTGTAGCCGGGGTCGCCGGGCTTGAGCGCGGACGGCAGGGCTACGGCCACAGGATGCGGCGCCGATGCCGCGGCTGCGGCTAACGATCCGAGTGTCGACAGCGATGGCGGTGGCAGCAGCGCTCCCGGCGCCGGCGATGCCGCGGTGGTCTGAGCTCCGCCGCCTGAACCAGCGTTCGAGTCATCTCCCGAGTTGTCGCGCTCAGATGGCAGCGGCTGGAATCCCGCGCCTGGCGCGGCGTTTCCGTATCGCGAATCAGCCGATCCCATGCGAATGAAGGAGAGCGCCTCGGTGCTGTGCCCGTCGCGCATGATCTCGACGGTGAGCGGTTGAGGGCCGCGCGCATCCGCGTGCCGAAGCGGCGGCGCCTGCCGCTCGAGCATCGGCAACTGACCGGAACCACCATGCAGCAGCTCGCCGATCGAGATGCCGCTGGTGGCGGCGATTGCGTCGTCGCCATACTTGCGCATCGCCAGCCGTATCGTGCCCTCGCGTGTCGCAAGCGTAAGTTTTTCTGCTTCGATTGGGGTGACCAGCAAGGTCACGACTTTCACGACTTCGGGCTGATCCTGGTTGTGCTCGATTTCCTGTGCGACCGCGACAACTTCGATATCCTGTAACACCAGGCGCGAGAACGATGGCTCGCCCTGCCCCGTCGACGAAACCGCGACGAGCACGTCGACATGAGCGTGCGGCTGGACGAACCCTGCGACGTCGGAAACCTCGTCAACCGCGACTGACATCGCGCGCATCCCGGCCGGAATCAAAAGCGGCAGCACGCCCGCGCTCTTCTCCCCGCTAAACAGCTTGCCATCGACCAGCGGCTCGCCAACCGAAATATCTGTTTTTGTATAATCGCCCAGCGCAGCCTGCGGATCGTTGAACGCGCCCGGCGGGACGCTGTCGCGCGACCATCGCGCAAGCTTGATCGCGCTGCTGTCGATTTTGGATCCGATAGGAAGGTCGCGTGCAGCCACGACTATGTCGACGGTGCGCGCAAGTGCGCGTGCGACTTCCTTGTCGCGCTTTTTCAGCGCGGAGAAAACCATCAGCGCCGCCAGCATCGCGGCGAGCCCCGCGATGAATACGAACACGATTGGTCTTCTCATTGGAGGCCCCCTTTTGCCTGCCGTCGAGCCCGTGCGCTAGCCAGCCTCGCGCTCAGCACCGACTAACATCCAGCGCAGACGCAGTGCGCATTCGCGAGCCATCGTATTGCCACCAGCGATCACAAATGGAATCAGCGAAGATGGTGAGAGGAAGCGCTCGCCCACGAGCAGGTCCGGCGAACGACGGCGATCCCGCTCCCGGTCGGTAATCGCCAGTGCCTGCGCAACTTCATGCCAGGCGGCCGGGCGGAGCGCCCCGCCGCTCTTCAGTGGCGTTCCGGTATTCACGGCGTCTTACCCTGAATCACGCACCAGTGAGCGTGTTCTTCACGTTGGTGATCAGAGTGTTGATGCCGCCTTCGAGGCTGGTATAGGCCGTGTAGCCTGCCACCGCGATTGCCGCGATGATCAACGCATACTCAGTCATCGTCTGCCCCTTGTTCGACTCACGGATCCGAACGAACAGTTTGGTAATAGAATCCATCGTACTTCTCCTTGCCGCGAACTCATCGCGAGCTTCGAATCTCGATCCCCTTCAGCATCTGCCGAAGTTTCATCCCGGATGTGCGGTCGCCTGGCGATCACACATACGCAGCACTGTTAATGAGAAGTGCAGAGGTTATGCCAAGAGACCGAGCGGTGAGTATCGCGTCGAGTCGACACATCACTCGATTCAATTGCGATACATGATCCGAAACGTGTTCGGCGGCGGCACAATTAGGGACATGGCTGATGTATAAAGAGAGGGACAGTTGACTCGATCCACCCAACTCGGCAGCGGATAGATAATCAAGTTTATTCAACGATAGACGAAAGAGTTTTTGAAATAGAAATGGAGTGGTCAGACAGACTCTGATCAAGATTGCCATCAAGTGACTAATGGCATAGGAACTTCGCCTATTTCGTTTGCCTATTTCACGCCACGGTCACTGTGTAACAAGATGTGTACTGTGTTCCGTCACCGCTCCATAATAGGACGGCTCGTTGATCTTCGATTAAATCAGCAAAACGAAAATGCCAGGAACGCGGGAAATGCTTAGGCAGATGCATCGTGCGCCGGAAGCCACCAACTTTCATCCAGATGGCGCGAAAGCAATCTTTATTACTCGTATTGACCTTTGCGCGTTCACGCATTACTCTGGTCGCCAAGCGCGCACGTCGCAAACAGGGGGGATAAAGCCGACCAGCAAGCAAGATTAGTCACTGACTCACCATTCCTTAGGTTAGCCAAGGCTTTTGGTGGCTGTTCACAGTTGGTCAGAAGATGCTTGCTCATGGTCTATGGCTATTGCTGGCCTCTCCAATTTGTCTGTGCTCGCGTGCCGATGACACGACTCTCGATTTGGTCCGGATGACGCTACCACTGGACGAGATCGATGATTGGGGGGAGAGTAATGAATAAGCGGCTACAGGAGTGGGCGCTCAGTTTTCCCTGTACTCGGTGTGCATACCTCGGCGTCGAGAAGTTGGGGACGGTCCACGTTCTCGGCAAAGATGACAGGGGCGAGCTGCAGATCATTGCATTTTGCTATGACTGCGCCCGCGTCATGATGAGCAGCCGGCGCCCTCGGCCTGATAGAGTCGGCCCCAAACCGTTGCTTCCTGATGCTCGCACTCAGCCAGTCAAGCTCAATCTCCGCCGGGCCGCGGCGCTAAACCCACGAGCGCAAGCCGAGACTTCAACTTCGTCGGCCATTCTGGAAACACGGCGTCAAGTCGGTCAGCTTCGCAATGGAGTAGCGCAACTGCTCGAGACCATCGGCAGCCTGAAATCTTCGAGCGCGAGTTGGAAGCAGGTCGGTCCCGCCGTGGTGAGCGTCGTCGAGGCGCGACGAGCGCCGGAGGCCAAGTCGTGAATCGTTTTTGACGTAACCCGCGGAACGCCGAGCAAACGTCGATGGCGGACGAGTCGGCCGCAGACAAGCGCAATCTGCTACTGATTGGGATCGGTGCGTCGCCCAACGCAATCGAGGCTCTCAAAGATCTTTTAAGCCTGGTCGAGACGGACCGCGCGAGCGCCTGCGCCATTGCCATCCCGGTTTGGGCTGGTCAGGATAGCAAGCTCTCGCGATTGCTCCGCGCGAACCCGCCATTGCCTATCACCCAGCCTCAGGACATCGAGCGAGTCGACGCCGAAGGCATATACCTGTTCTCGCCTGACAAATACCTCGTCGCGATCAATGACGTTCTGAAGATGCTCGGTGCGGATTCGGTTAGGATCGACAAAATCGTCGCCGGCGGTGGAGGAGCTCCCGAACTCGAACACGAGTTGCAGCGAATCAGAGAGCAATTGCGCACCGCCGAGGAGCGTAATCAAACCGCCAGCCAGGAGCTGCGCTTGGTCAGCGAGGAAATGCGCTCGGCAATTGAAGCGCTCGAGACCGGAAAACAGTCGCTCGAGGCTATCAACCGCGAACTGGTGACGCTCAGCCAGGAATATAAGGAAAAAATCGACGAAGCCGCCAGGGCCAGGAGCGATTTGCAGAGCCTGCTCGGAGTGGCCGAAAGCGCCGCGATCTTTCTTGATCGTGCGTTAAGCCTTTACCTTTACACGTCGCGAGCGCAGCAAATCTTGAACATCGCACCCGCCGACATCGGTCGCTCGTTCGCCCGCTTCGCCAACCGGTTGAACTACAATGACCTGGAAGCGGACGCCGCGAAGGTAATGCGTTCGCGAACGCCGATAGAGCGCGAACTCCAGACCTTAGACGGCGATCGCTACCGCGCGTCGTTGCGGGCGTACTGCACCCCAGACGAAAAAATCGAAGGAGTGATGCTGCGCCTCGCGCGCCTCTGAGCAGCAACGCCCATAGCCTGCGAATATCGAACGCTCAGTCGCTGGCGGCGGGAGCGTTGCCGAAGTACTGCCCTACTTCGAGCATCCAACGCTCGACGCGATCGAACCCCACCACATAAGCGACACCCGCCGCCACGATCGCGAACACGACGAACGCTGCTAACTGCCTGTGTACTCTGCTCACCGGCCCTTCAGAATTGCGACGATAGGATTATTGACGCGCCAATGCCAGCAACGTGCGACTTTGCATCGGTTTCGCGCGCCGCATTCGTTCCCTGGTGTCGAAACAGGCCGGCCCCGATGTCAGCATCTGCCTATCGGACTGGCGCTCACGATCATTTCGCGATCATAATCCGAGTGAACTAACGATTGGGGATGCTCATGGTCGCAGCACGCGGACTTTCACGCTGGGGAACCAGGATCGTTGGCGCTTGGATCGCGGCGTGTCTCGTCGCCGTCTCCGGATGCGCACCGATCGCGCTTACTACTGCGCGCGAGAAAATGTCACGCGGCGAATACGCCGCGGCGCACCAACAACTCGTGGAGTTGTCAGAGCGCAGCGACCTTTCGACGACTCAGCGCCGCGAGGTCTATGACGATCTCTGCCTTTCTGAATTCATGATCGGCCGGCCCGCCTATCCGCTCTCCGAACAGCGTATCCGATGCTCCGCCGCTGCGGCTCAACCCGGCAGCGACAGCACTACAGTGTTGGCCCGAATCGACGCCAGGATTCGCGATAACGCGGCACACGAGGTCGAAATCGCGCTCGCAGCCGGCAATTTGTCGGCGGCGGAAATCGCCGCGATCAACTACTTGAACGCACCCGGGGCAGATCGCGCGGAGATTGAAAAATGGACGCCACAGATGTGGGTGCTGGCAGACCGCGAGATTACCGAACGCGTCACCGGCGGTAAGAAACGCGTCGCGTCGGCGGTCGCCGGGCTGCGCAGCGAATATCCGAACATCAAGGGCATGAGCAAGACCTCGTTCGAGCAATGGGCACGAAAGTCAGCGAACGCGGGCGCGACGCAGCTCATCGCGCGCAATCAGCTTGATGATGGAACAATGACCTTGTGGGTCGCCAACGACGCGCTCCCGACCGCCGCGCTGCATCTCGATGAGTTCGCAACGGTCAACAGCGCGCTGGCGGTGCGATGCGGTTGCTCGGCACGCACGCGCGTCAGCGGCAGCAACGATCTGCCCGTCTATCTGGTTTATCTGGACGCCGACCTCGGTCAGTCCGACGTGTTTATCCTGCCGGGCGCGCGGATGGGCGAGCCCGAAACCGCGGCGCAGTAGCAATCAGGCAGAACCTCACCACAACGGCGCGCGGCCGCTAAGGATTTCTTCATATTAGTGACGGCGTGCCTTTGTGGTGATTTCGTTCTGGTCTATCCTGAATCGATTCAAAGCCAGGGAGAATCGATAAATGCCTCGCGTCTATCTATGCATTCTGTGCGGTGAAAGGATCGACGTCAGCGATCAGTCCGGCGACGATTACGTCGTCACGCGCGTCGAGCACGATGAGAACCCGATGGAATGCGCGCACCTGAGGTGCGAGCTCGAACGCGTGAAGCACCGCTTCGGAAAAGCTCGCGAACTCGACTAACACCGGATCCGCATGAACCTGAAGTCCGCTACGCGATTAAGAAATTCGCGATCATTGCCGTGTCTTCGTGGGGCAGGATATGGCAGTGGAACACTGATTTGCCCTTCCACTGTTTGAAACGCATGCGCACCTTGGTTTCCGAGAATGGCGGCAGCCAGAGGGTGTCCTGGATGCGATGATAGTTACGGTCCCACGGCGTCCCCATCACTTCGAATGAATTGACGTGGATGTGAAACGGATGGATGCCGTCGGAATGGTTATTGAGCGTCCACTCCTCGGCCGTACCCAGGCGCACGTTCTGATCGATTCGGGTCTCGCGGTAGAGTTGCTCGTTGATGAGAAACTCGTAGCCGGTGAGGATGCGCTTGCTGGCAAGGCGCATCGTGAAGAGGATGCGGCGGCGCGTCGCGATTTCGTGATCCTGGATCAGCGGGTACTCGCGCGCGGGCTGCGGCAGCTCCTTGGGAATCGCCATCGCCGTCTGGGCTCCGGCCACGACGAATTTGGCCAGCGCGAACGACGGCATCGCCATCATCTCGCCCATCGCCTCGCTCAGCACGGTGGGTGAACCTTGCATTTGCGGCAACGTCCGCAAGGTCGCCGCGAGTGGATGGCGCGGCGCGCGAATCAAAAGCTCGATCCGATTGCCAGGCGCCATCTTGATTGCGGACCTGGGACTGGTAGCCGCCAGCGCAGGCTTCAGGAGGTTCACGCCATCCTGCCCGATCACGTAGACTTCGAGCTCCGGCATCACGAGCTGCATCGGGATACCGTCAGTGCCATTGAGAATCCTGAGCCGCATCACCTCGCCCGGCTTCATGCGGTACGTCTTCAGCGCGCCGGGATTGAGCGTCGGTTGCTTGGTTCGTCGATCGATCATGAGCGCCGGCTCGCCGTTGACCGTCAGCAATTCGATCTGGGTCATGAAGGCGAAGCCACCCTGATCTGGTTCCTTGTAAGCGATCGGCTCCCATCCCCACTTTCCATCCGGCAGCGGATTGATTTTCGGATTCTGGATCGCCAGCAGCTCATCGCGCGCGGCCTTGATTTCGGGAACCTCGTCGATCGGTCCTTTGACGAGCACAAGCCCGGCCATCCCGCCGCCGACCTGCACAGTCGCGGAGCCATGATGATGCGGATGATACCAATAGAGCCCCGAGGGATGATCGTCGGGAATCTGGAAGTCGTAGGTGAGCGATTCGCCGTGATTGATCGCGATGAAGGCCGACGCGGGATTGCTGGTACCGACCGGCGCGAAGAGATGCGGCACGATCTGCATCCCATGCATGTGCAGGTTCGTCGTATTGAAATCGTACGGATTGTTTTCCGGATCGACGCCGAACGCGGGCGTGGCGGGCGGGTTCGGCGGCAGGCTGTTCGACAGCGTCACGCGGAGCATGTGCCCGGGCCGCGTGACCATCAGCGGACCCGGCAGGCTCGCGTTGTAGGTGCGCGTGCGCATGCGAAATCCTGCGAGCGTGCGCTCGGAGTAGGCGACGTTGAGCGCGTAAGCATCGACGCCCTCCTGCGCTGACGCACGCGCGCTGGGCCAGACCCCGAGCATCGCGGCCGAAGCGATCGCGGCGCCGCCCGCAAGCACTTGTCGCCTGGAAACAGGACGAGGATTCATCAGCACAGCCTCCGGATGCGCCAAGCTAATCGTGATCGCGCATCTAAGCGCAACTCGAAACTCGCGTCGTTGACAATATGGAACCTGCGAGTAACATATCCTCACGATGTCGATTGATCGCACCATCGCCGCGCTCGCCGATCCCACCCGCCGCGAACTCCTGCATCGGCTCGCGCGCAAGCCGTGCCGCGCCGGCGAGCTCGCGCGCGGTTTCGCGATAAGCCGCCCCGCCGTCGTCAAGCATACGAGGATGCTCACGGGCGCGGGCCTCATTCGCGCGCGCAAATCCGGCCGCGAGCGTATCTACGAGCTCGCCCCCGAAGGCCGCACGGCGCTGACTTCATTGATAAAGAAGCTCGAGGAAATGAGCGCGTTCTGGGACGCCGCGCTCGACGCATTCAAGCGCTACGCCGAAGAGAACGGCTGAGCGCTTTCCGGGCGCATTCGGATCATAACGAACGTTCAGAAAACCCTGTCGCTATTGAGCGAACTTCAACTGACCCGGGTTCGCGCGGTTAGGACTTTTGCGCCCGATCGTGGCATGCTAGACGCCTCGCAAGATTTTGCCGGAGGACATTGAACGTGGATTTCAGCATTCCGCCAGACATAGAGGCTTATCTCAAAGAACTCGACGATTTCATCGAGCGCGAAATCAAACCGCTCGAGCGTGAGAACGATAACATCCGATTTTTCGACCATCGCCGCGAATGGGCCCGCACCGATTTCGAGAACGGCGGTCTGCCGCGCCACGATTGGGAAGCTCTCCTCGGCGAGATGCGTAAGCGTGCCGACAAGGCCGGGCACTATCGCTACGGGCTGCCCAAGGAATACGGCGGCAAGGACGGCACCAACCTGGGCATGGCGATCATCCGCGAATACCTGGCGGCCAAGGGCCTCGGCCTGCACTGCGATCTGCAGAATGAAAGTTCGGTCGTCGGCAATCTTCCGACCGTGCTGATGTTCCGCGACTTCGGCACCGAAGAGCAAAAGAAAAAGTGGATTCCGGGAATCCTCGACGGCTCGCTGCGCGTCGCGTTCGGCCTCACCGAACCCGGTCACGGCTCCGACGCGACCTGGATGGATACGCGCGGTGTGCGCGACGGAGACGGATGGCGCATCACGGGCGCCAAGATGTGGAACACGGGCCTGCACGTCGCGACGCACGACTTCGTGTTCACGCGCACTTCGGGCAAGGACGGCAGTCCGCGCGGTATCACCTGCTTCATCGTCCCGGTGAAGAGCGAGGGCATCAAGATTGAAGAGTACCTCTGGACCTTCAACATGCCGACCGACCATCCGCGCGTGTCCTTCAACAATGTTTACGTTCCGGCCGGCGAAATCCTGGGCGATCCTGAAAACGGACTCGCCGTGGCGCAACATTTCGTGCATGAGAATCGCATCCGGCAGGCGGCCTCGTCCCTCGGCGCAGCGCAATACTGCATCAACGAGAGCGTGAAGTACGCCAAGGATCGCAAGCCCTTCGGCAAGCCGCTCGCGAGCAACCAGGCCATCCAGTGGCCGCTCGTTGAGCTGCATACCGAGGCCGCGATGCTGCGCGAGCTGATCCACAAGACGGCATGGCAGATGGATCACATGCCCAAGCCCGAAGTGGCGCTCAAGCTTTCCGACAAGGTCGCGATGTGCAATTACCGCGCGAACCGCCTCGTCTGCGACGCGGCGGACCGTGCGATGCAGGTGCATGGCGCCATCGGATACTCGCGGCACAAGCCCTTCGAGCACATCTTCCGGCATCATCGCCGCTATCGAATCACCGAGGGCTCCGAGGAAATCCAGATGCGGCGCGTGGCGCAGTACTTGTTCGGATTCTTCAAGGACGGGCGCGTGCCGTCGGAGGGATGATCTGCGAAGCGCATGAGCAATGAGGATTTTGTCGCGCGGCTTGAGGCCGCGGTGGCGCGTCATATCGGCGCGCCGGGCACGATTCATAACTTTCAGCGGCTGACCGGCGGCGCCAACAAGACGACCTATTCGTTCGACGCCGACATCGGCGGCAAACGCGAGCCCTTCATCCTGCAGGTGCCCGCGCCGGCGCCGCCGCCCGACCCGAACGATCCGCTCGCGGAGTATTCGGTGCGCATCACGGGCGATCAGGATGCGCGCCTGATGATCGCGGCGGTCAAGGCGGGCGTGCCCGCGCCGCGCGTGCGAGCGATATTGTCAGAAGCCGATGGCGTCGAGGTCGGATGGGTAACCGAGCGTATCGAGGGCGAGACCCTGATGCCGCGTATCCTGCGCGAGGATCGCTACGCGAAGGCGCGCACGCTGATGGCGGCGCAGTGCGGCGAGATTCTGGCCGGCATCCACAAGATCGATCTGGCCGAAGTGCCGTTCCTCAAGTACCTGAGCGCCGCGCGCCAAATCGAGTCCTACCAGTTGACGGCCGACATGCTCGGACTCCGCCTGCCCGCGTTCGAACTCACGCTCCAATGGGCCAAGGAGAATCTGCCCGTCAATCCGCGTCACACCGTCGTGCACGGCGATTACCGCGCCGGCAACTTCATCGTCGGCGAGGAAGGGATTCGCTGCATCCTCGATTGGGAGGGCGCGCAATCGGGAGATCCGATGCAGGACATGGGATGGCTGTGCGTGAAGACCTGGCGCTTCGGCGGACGCGGACCGGTCGGAGGCTTCGGCCGCCGCGAGGATCTCTTTGCCGCGTATGAAAAGGCCAGCGGCCACCGCGTCGATCCGCTGCACGTGCGATTCTGGGAGGCGTTTGGCTCGACGCGCTGGGCGATCGCGAGCCTCCGCCTCGGCACGCGCGGGATCGAAGAGGTCGATATCGAGCGCAGCACGATCGGACGACGCATCGAAGAACCGCTGTGGGATTTTCTCGCACTGGTTGAAGGCCGCGATTAGATAACAGGAAGTTAACGCCTATGCCGAAGAGCATGCCCGAGGCGACCTTGCTGCTGAAGGCCGCCGTCAAGTACATCGAGAACGAGTTGTTGCCGACTCTCGACGGCTACCATCGTTTCAAGACCCGCGTCACGGCCAACGCGCTTAACACCGTGTATCGCGAGCTGACGATGCGCGCGGAGCAGGAAGCCGGGGAGCGAAAGCGCCTGGTCGACTTGCTCGGCCACGACGGCAGCGTCGAAGAGCTGAGCGGCGAGCTATGCGACAAGATTCGCAGCGGCGCGTTCGCGCTCGACGACACGAGGATGCGCGATCACGTGCGGCAGTCGCTGAAGGACGCGCTCGAAATCAACAACCCAAAGTGGCTCAGCCGCTAACGGAGATAATCAAACCAAATGGCTTACGAACAGATTCTTTACGATGTCTCGGACAACATCCTGACCATCACGCTCAACCGTCCGGAGAAGCTCAACGCGTTCACCGGCCAGATGATGAACGAGATGATCGACGCGTTTAATCGCGCCGATGCGGACGACAATATCCGCGCGATCATCGTGACTGGTGCGGGGCGCGCCTTCTGCGCGGGTGCGGACCTCTCGGCGGGCGCGAAAACCTTCGACTACGAAGCGCGCGAGGATCGTCCGGATCGCAGGCCGAAGCGCGATGCGAAAGGCGAGATCGATCTCAGCGACGAGTCGATCCGCGACGGCGGCGGGCTGCTGACACTGCGCATCTTCGAGAGCAAAAAGCCGGTGATCGCCGCGGTCAACGGACCCGCGGTCGGCGTCGGCGTGACGATGCAGCTCGCGATGGATATCCGCCTCGCCTCGGAGAACGCGCGCTTCGGTTTCGTGTTCGCGCGCCGCGGGATCGTGCCCGAGGCGTGCTCGAGCTGGTTCCTGCCGCGAATCGTCGGAATCTCACAGGCGCTGGAATGGACTTTCTCGGGCCGGGTCTTCCCCGCGCAGGAGGCCTTCGACGGCGGCCTCGTGAAGAAGGTTTACAAGCCCGAGGAGCTGATTCCCGCGGCGCGCGCGCTCGCCAAGGAGATCGCCGACAACACGGCGCCGGTCGCGGTCGCGCTCATTCGTCACATGATGTGGAAGATGCTCGGCGCGGACCATCCGATGGAAGCGCACAAGGTCGACAGCCGCGGGATATTCGTGCGCGGCGCGTCCGCCGACGTTCGCGAGGGCGTGACGTCATTCCTCGAAAAACGTCCCGCCAAGTTCCCCGACAAAGTCACCACCAATATGCCGTCATATTTCCCGTGGTGGCAGAATCGCAAGTACAGCTAAAAACAAAAGGGCGCGGGAGTTGTGATGCTCCCGCGCCCTGCTCTTTCACTTGTCGATCTAATCTAGCTCGTACCCTGGCCGACCAGCAAGTCACCCTGAGTGCCGTTGCTGGCATTGCTCGGTAACAGGAGGGTTGACACTCGTTGACCGGGTGACAACGGCTTAAACTCGAGCTCGACTCCGCACTTGCCTTTGGCCGCCAGCGTTCCACCCGCTGCGCAAGGCAGCAGTCCCTTGACGGTGGTCACATTGGGGATGATGACGAAATCGAAGTTATCGCCGCCCTGAACTCTCAGGTAGCCCAGCACCAACGGACCTGTTCCAGTGTTTTGCACGGTCACCGTTAGCGGCTTTGAGACGGTCCGGAGCTTTATCTTGCCCGCGAAGCCGGTTTGTGTCGGCGCCGTCACTTTGCCGGTACTGGTAAATCCCAGCCGAGTTGCGAATCCGTTCACGATCGGCGCCGTCGAGGTGTTGCCGAACTTCTTTTGCGCCGGGTTCAAGAGTGGGAAGTCGCTTGAAAATGTCAGCCCGGCAAGGAAAGTATCGCCATTGCTGCTGGCGCCGATTCCGGTGATTTCGTCGTAATTTCCTCCGCCGAGCGACGACGCGAATTTGAAACTCCCGCTCGACTGAAGAATGTAGAAGTACCCATCTGACTCGCGATAATTGCCCGCGAACAACTTGCCGTTTGTCACCGCGAGCGGGAACATGCAGCACGGCTGACTGGCCGAATCGATACGGCTGAAGGTGGCAGCCGCGTTGGAGCTCTTCCAGAGCGTACCCATGCGCTGATTGTCGCCCACACCTGCGTAAACAATGGCCGGATTCGAGCTTGCGTCATCCACCGCGACGTAGTTGAAAACCGAGTTCGGCACGACCGCCGTTTGCCGCAGATTATTGATGAAACCATCATTGCTGGCGATCACGCCGTCTCCGAACGTGCCGGCATATACGGTGTATGGGGTGGTAGTGGTATCGATCGCCATCGACAGGATGACGTCGGAATTGACGTTGGTCGGCGCGAATGTAAACCCGGAGTCAGTACTGACAAAGATTCCCTTGTCGGTACCGATATAAAGGATGGCGTGCTTCACATCCTCGATGCCGGAAAAGACTTGCGTACGCTGCCCCGCTCCCGCGATGCCGGTCGAGGCCGCAAAGGTCGCGCCCTGGTTGGTGCTGATATAGAACCCATTCTTGTTGCCTTGCCATACCAGCACGTTGGAACTTGGTGACCCGGGATTCGAAATGAGGCCGCCGGTCAGGTCCGACGCAACCCAGTAAGAATTAGCCGGCAAGCCGGAGCCAGCGGGCAGCGAGCTTATGGCTCCGAACGATTGCCCGCCATCCCCGGAGGTATAGAGCTGATTATTAGCGGTTACGTAGACTGGTTGCGGTCCGGTATGGCCGAACGTCTTGGCGATCGCGATCGCCGACACCTGAGCGCTGAGAAAGGTCGTCACGGAGAAAAACGTCTTGCCCAGGTCGGTGCTGCGGTACAGGCCCATCGTATTGGTGCCCGCATAGATTATCGTGCCGCTGGGAATTTGATTGGTCGGGATTGTGTTATCGATCGCAAGCGCTTGGGGACTCACTGAGCCAAAAGTCGATTTCCAACCCGCATCGGATATAATCGAGAAGGTCTGGCTATTGGTGGTGCTGGTAAACAGCCCGCCGTTGATCGCGGGCGTCGGCTGCAGCGGCTCGGTTTGACTGGCCTCCGATACGCGGAAGGTGGTGCCGCCGATATATTGCTGCCCCGACGAGTCCATGCCGACCGCGAATGCGTCGTCAAAACCGGTGGTGCCTATATAGTTGATGCTGTTGATACCGCTGCGCGAATCAATCTTCGCGATGAATCCATCTTCCAGACCGCCGAATGCACTTCTGGAATTTGGCAGGTCCGCCGAGAACGTATATCCGCCCACGGTAGCCGCGCACGGAACTGTGCAGTTCGATCCCGTCGCAATACCCGTCGCCACATCGATACTGCTGCCGCCGAGAAAGCGCGAGAAAATCAGCGACTGTGATGACGCCTTGGTCGTGTCGAAGGTCGCAACGATCGCATCGAGTATTCCGCCGAACTGCGGGATAGTCACTGGCGCCGATCCGCCGCCGCCGCCTGCCACCCAGACCGTGCCGGTTACACCACCGTAAGCCGCTCCGTTCAGGAAGGTCACGCCGGTCGGCGTGTTTGCGCTTGGGGCGGGGCCGCCGAAGTATGTCGAATAGGACATCGTCGGCGAACCACCCGTAGTCGTGGGGGGATCAATCCGGGTCAGGAAGCCGGAACTGACAACGCCATTACTTGGATTCTCGGTCTGGTACGCATTGCTGATCGTAGTCGGGAAATCGTCGGAAAACGTTTGCCCGGTAATATATGCGGTGCCGCCCGGCTCCGCCGCGACGCCCATGCCGAGATCATCGCCGCTGCCGCCGAGATACATCGAATAGCGAATCGAGTTGCCGGCTGGATTCAGCGACGTCAGGAACGCGTCGAATCCGCCGCTCAGGCTGCCGCCGCCCGACGTTACCGGGAAATTCGCCGAGTCCGTGTACCCACTGATGTAAGTGTCGCCGGCGGTATCGAACGCGATACCGGTTGCGACATCAGTCTGGCTTCCGCCGAGGTAGGTCGAATAAACGAGCGCGCCCGTAACATTCAGCTTGGTCACGAACGCGTTGTCGATACCGTTCAGCTGCTTCTGCACGCCGCCCAGCAGTGGAAAATTGCTGCCGCAGCAGGTCCATCCGGTGATATAAGCATTGCCCGTTGGATCGACGGCAATCGCCTGAACCTCGGCGATCGTACCGCCGAGAAAGGTCGAATAGAGTATCGAGGGATCGATGACCAATGGCTTGGTATGATCGTAGTCGCCCAGAGCAACGGTCACTTTCGATTTGTCGCTCAGGACGTAGCTTGCTTTCACCGGCCGGCGCTCGGCGCCATCGGCCTGGTAGGCCACCGGCTTGCCGATAACGCCACGCTCACCGCCCACGCTGGCAATGAGATTTCCGTCGCGATCGAGCCGCAGTGAATCGGCGCCATCGAACTTCATCTTCACCGCACTCGGGTCGGCGCCAGGGGCTATATCGATGTCGTACTCGAGTCGTCCATTGGTGCCGTAGAAAGCCAGATCAATTCCGGGATAGACGGATTCATACTTGACCCGTCCAAAGGAATTGATCCCCGTATGCCACTTCGATCGATCGTTTCCAATCAAATAGTTAGTCGTGCCGGGAAGGCGATCGGTCGCGGCCAGCGTCGGACGCCTGGCGGAACCTTCAAATGAGACTTTGAACGCGGCTGTGCGCACCGCGCGAGAATCGCGCGCGAGCATTCTCAGCCCGGGACGCGGATCGACAGACCCCTTGGTTCTGCCGGGCGTCGTATCCTGCCGGCTGATTGAAATAATCGCGCCATCGCGAGTGAGAAAAACAGATACCGGGCCATTGTGCGCCAGGTACCGAACTGAGCGATCGGTCTGTCCATTGTTGGCTTCGAATCCCAGCGGCAGCTTGCCGTACGAACTGAGTATCGCGGCATGCTGACTTACCGGCGCTGCGGATGCGATTGCGGGACGCACAGCGCGCTGCGGTTGGATCGGATTTCGTGCCGGTTGCGAGGCTATTGACGCTCCCAAAAGGAGCCCAACTCCTACAACGAGGAATACTCCGCCGACGATGCGGGTTGGTGCATACTTATGCGCGGAAACGGATTGCATAGTGCTACTCCTGACACGAGACGCGGCGGGACCTGCAGGTCGGATCAGGATCCCGCTATGTCTCGTTAAACCAGTTGAACGTCCGTCGCCAGCCTAGAAATTGAAGTAGTAGGGTACGTAGAGGCTGATCTGATAGTTTGGCGCGGATTCAGTCGCGCCGATGCCGGCCTGGATATACGGAAACAAGTTATGCGTCGCGGCCCAGGTTGCCCCGAATATAAACTGCGCGGCGTTGGTGCTGCTCTCGGGTATCGTGTTCCACGATCCTCCACCCGTGGCTCTGACCTGGGACGAATTCGTGATCAAGTCCTGTACTTCAGCCATCACGCTGAAGCGCTCGTTGAGCGCAAGCGTTCCGCCGAGCGTGTAACTGAGCGCATTGCCCGGTGCGACGGTGCCGGGCGTTCTCTGGTTTTCGACGGTGCTGATGTCATTAACGTGCTGATCGAACTCGTAGAAGAACTGGCCGCTGCCGAAGAGCACGATAGGGTCGAGCTCGCGGATGATCGAGAAGCCGCTCGATACACCCCAAGTGCCCTTGCCGGTCGGAAGATTATTCGGAAACTTGAGGTTAGTATTGCTGGGATCGGTGATCAGCTTGATTCCGTATGGACTGGTACCGGTCGGCGCGGAGAACTGAGTATTCCAGATCAGATTCGGGAACCATCCGTGTTGGTTCAGTAACTGCCAGTAGAAGCCGCCGCCGACGTCGCCGAGCCCCCATTTGTTAACCGTGGCCTGAGATTCGTTCGCGGTTGAGAATTGAACGCCCTGTGATTTGAAAGACGTCCATTCGAACAGGTAGGGAACGCTGACGTTCAATTCAAAATTGCGCGTGAACGCATAATAGATCTGCGGATTCCATTGGAAGATATTCGATTCCGTGCGCTGGACACTGATATCGCCGAGGAAGATCGAATTGAACGCAAGGAAGCCGTTGAGCACGACATCCCTGTTGTCGGAATAGGCGTAAGTGAACTGGGGATAGAAGGTAAGACCGGGGCGAAACAGCGCATTCTGCTGCAGATAGGCGGCCTGGACGCTGATCGGTACCGCCGGGGTTTTTCGCGAGCCGCTCGAAGCTTGCACTTCCGGTGTGGCGGCGGCTCCGCCGGCCGCTGGGGTGGCCCCCGCAGCAGGCTGAGCCACGACGAACGATCCGGTGTGGCCCGGCGGAGTTACAGCAGCCTCACCAGGGACGGCTTTCCTGCCAGTCTTGGCATGAATGGCGGTCTGCAGGTCGCGGAGCTGATTCTCCATCGCCTGCATCCGCTGCCGTTCTTCGACAAGTTGCTCTTCGAGCTGTTGACTGCGCTGCTCAAGGATCTGGTCGGCATTTGAGGTTGTGGCTGGACTGGTTTGAGAAAAAGCCGATCCGGCCAGCATCGGTATCGCGCCAGCTACCCCAATCGCGAGCGCAATGCCCCTATTCCGCACGAACGTTCTTAGCATCCGACCTGCCCCTTGCTGCTTTGCCGCACCCCGCACCCCCAGCCCGCCACCGCTGCGTTACCGATTGGTTCTCGCCTATACAATCTGGCGTGACCGGTTACGCTTCGTATCTCAATGAAACAGAACCGGCAGACTCTGAAGTATCCCGCTCAACCCGGCTTCGCTCCCCACCCCCGGCTCGGTCTGGACTTGCAACGACAATGTGTTCACCGCGCTCGTGAGGTTCGCATCGAGATTGACCGCCTGCTGAATCGATCCGTTTCCGATTTGCTGATCGGCTACGCCGACGCCCGGCATATCGACGCTAACCTCGATTCCATTGTTGTCCGTAGAAACCTTGCAGCCGGTGCACGGCGTGCTGGCTGGGAAGCCGGTGCCCTGAGTACCCGCACCGGTCGAGGCCAAATCGACCACGGCTACGTTGTGTCCCTGGTTATCCGAGCCACTGATTTGGACCGTCTGCTCAACGCCCCCGGTCAGATTGTTGGGTGGCACCGAGATGGCGATGCCGCCGGTCGGAGTCGAGGAGGTTCCAGTCCCGGCCTGTTGCGAGGTGAGAGTTTCGGAGATCACCGAGGTCGGCTGCCCATTCTTGAAGTTGACGCCAATCGTGTAGCCCGCTGTCTCGGTAGTGCCGTCCGACGCCTGCAGCGTGCTCTCCGCGGTGATGCCGAAAAAAATAATTGAGCCGTTGCTCGGAACGAATTTTCCCCGCATTCCGCCGAGTTCGCTGTCACTGATCGGTTGAGCTTCTGCCGCAGTCAGGCCAAGGTCCGGCATCGCGGCCGATGCGACCCGCGCTCCGCCGCTGATCGCCAGGATCGCCGCGAGCGCCGCACCGCCGCCCAGGATTACTAACTTCATAGATGCCTCCCACCCGCTACGCACGTGAAACAGCCTGAAATCATTTGCCCTGGCCAATGCTGATACCGGTGCTCACGCTGAGTATCGACATCTGTTGCAAGGTGAGCGGGTTGAGTTGTGGTATCAGCACCCGCGCCTCCTCCTTGGTTCCTAGCGGCCGTTCCACGACTGCCAAAGGATTATCCGGAATATAGCCAGGCCCTACAACAGCAAAGACGACCTGTTGCACCCAATCATTCAAAAAAGATTCAAGAGGCATGATTCGGTTGCCCAAGGCGGGATCGGCAACGTAAACGTAGTCTGGGTTCGCTTTGCGCATTACGACGAAGTGCTCATAGCCAGCCATGTTGAGCAGAACTATCACCGGCACCTTGAGATCGAAGAGCGCTTGGGGCTGCAGCTTGTAGCCCAAACCGTGGTAGCCCAAAGTGTCGAGAAATGTTGCCATATCCAGCAGCGAAAAGCCTCGCTTCCGGATAGCTTTCTTATCGCCGACCGCATACATCGCACGGAAAACCTCGTTTTCCGAGGTGAGGTTCATGCCGTATTCGTACTTCAGCACGGTCGAGAGCGCGGCCGCTCCGCAACTGAAGTCATAGCCTTGTGGGACGAGATTGTGGAAGCGCTGGTCTTTAAAGGTCTCTATGCTCGTGTAAATTGGCGCACCACCGGGCAGAACCCCCGCCATAACGGTATCATTGGTCCTGGCCGATCCGTCGTTACAGGAGACCGCAATAACAACAAGTGTCAGCGTTGCAACACTTACAATGCAGGTGAAGCTTCGCTTGGCACAGAGCAACATCGATATTTCAGTTTCCCTTCGTGTTGCCCCATGCTCTCAGCAGGAGGATGAGGCGGGTCGGAGGCCGCCCGAGAGCGGCCTCCGACCTCGATTACATTACGCTGCTTAGGCTTAGTGTCCCAGCGTGATGTTGTTAACCTGCTGGTTAGCAGTACCAGCCGCCTGGTTGAACGCAAGCGCTCCGGAAACCGAGCCGAAGGTGGTTCCACTGGCAGCCGCACCCATAGTAGCCGAATCCGAACCGCTCTTGAACAGCTCAGTGATCGTACCGTCGTTCGCGATTGTCTGGCGGCCTTCGTTCTCAATCGCGTTCGAACCGGCGCTCGTGCCGCCGGCGCCAGTCACTTCGGCGACCGTCGACAGGTTGTTACCCTGCTGGTTGGCGATACCCGCTACCTGGTTGAGCGCCACGCTGCCCGAGATACCGTTCGCGATAAAACCGCTACCCAGAGCGATAAACGGCGTTCCGGTCGCATCGGTGATATCGGCCGGGCCACTGACGGTCGTGGTCTGCTCAAACGTGAACAGCGACGACACGGAAGTGCCGGTACCATGCGTGCCAGTGAGAGCGGTCGAGCCGGCATCCTGACTCGCGTCGATGTGCACAAACACCACCTGGGCGTTG
>DATJMX010000012.1 GCA_035508495.1 Candidatus Binataceae bacterium | reverse complement strand
CTCGCAGCGTAAACCTGTCCCAATGCGTTCCAGGCCTCAGGCCAGTTCGGATTGATGCTGACTGCGTGTTTAAAAGCAGGCGCCGCGCTTGCCGGATCGTTCAAACCGATCCCATAGGTATTGCCGAGATAAAACCATGCGGTCGCATTCTCAGGCTCCGCCTGTGTCCATCCCTGCGCATACGAGAGCAGCCCATTCCAATCTTTCGATTGCACCTAAGCATTGGCGCGCCCTGCAGCGAATAGCCCTGTGCGAAGGAAGAGTTTGCGATCAGGACGAGTACTAACAAAGGAAGTCCAATTGCAGCGAGACCTTTTCTAATCGCCATCGCATCGCTCGACTGTCATATGACATGCTGTTTACATGCCCGGCCTTCGATCCCTCTGCTTATCCTGGGAGAGGGAGCTCAGCGATGAGCATCGGGAGATGGAGATGAAGTTCAATTCGCGGCGGCGCTATCGGCCTGGCGTTGCGCTATCAGTTTGTCAAGTTCGGTGCGGAGCTTGGGCAGAACCTCATCGTAGCCGAAGAATCCGATCTTGCGATCCTTCTTTTTGAGGTTCACCGTCGTCGGCCCGCACCATAGGCCGAGGTCGGCGTCGTCGGTCTCGCCCGGGCCGTTCACGCGGCAGCCCATGACCGCGATCGTAATCTTGTAGCGGCGCGCGTACTCGGTGAGTTCCTTCACCTGCTGCGCGAGCTCGACGAACTTCTCGTTCTCGACGCGCGAGCACGACGGGCACGAAATGATGTTGAGGCCCGGGAGATCCGGCACCGAGATGAAGCGGCCCTGCTTCACATCTTCGATGATCTTGTGGCCGACGATTACTTCCTCGTGCTTGCGCTCGTTGGGCAGCGTCAGCGAGACGCGGATCGTCTCGCCGATACTCTGCGCAAGCAGCTTCTCGAACGCGACGCGGGTCTTGGTGATACCGTCGGGCGGGAGTCCCGCCTCGGTAACTCCGAGATGAATCGGCACGTCGGGACGGCGCTCGGCGAAACGGCGGTTGGCCTCAATAACCTTGTTGGGATCGGAATCCTTGAGCGACACGACGAAGCGCGTGAAGCCGTACTCGTCCATCAAGTCGCAGTGATACGCGGCGGACTCGACGATCGCGCTCAACTGGTCGCCGGGATACTTGTCGAGAAAAGCGGGCGCGACCGAGCCGCAATTGACACCGATGCGGATCGCGAGGTTGTTGTCGCGCGCCACGCCGGCGAGCCACTTCACCTTCTGCTCGATGGTCTTGGCCTTCTCGATATGATGCAGATGGCCCGGGTTGTAGCGGATCTTGTCGACGTGCGGCGCGACGCGGTCGGCGATCTTGTAGTTCTCCTGCAAATCGACCGAGAGCACGACGCCCTTGGTCTGTTTGCGGATCTCGGCCAACGCCGGAATCTCTTTTTCGCTGTCGACCGCGATTCGAACGATCCCCGCGCCGGCGCGGGCGAGCTGATGCGCCTGCGCTACCGTCTGATCGATATCGATAGTGCGCGTCGCGCACATCGACTGCACAACGACGGGTGCGCCGCCGCCGACCATGGTTCCGCCGATATCGACCTGCCGGGTCTTACGAGCCACGCTTGCCTGAGTCATCTCTAATATCGTGCCCGACAGGTGAAAGCGTTTCTAGTGCTTATGTTCTGCCGCCACCGCCATCGCGATCGCGCCGTGGCTGAAGGCCGCGCCCGCGCGCATCGCAGCGGCAACCCATACCGCCTCAGCGATCTCCTGGTCGGTGCATCCTTTTTCCTTGGCGCGCGAGACGTGAGCCTCGATACACCACGGGCACTGCGTGACGTGTGCGGCCGTGATCGCCATCAGCTCCTTGGTCTTGCTCGGGATCGCGCCGTCCTTGAAAACCTGCTGATCGAATTCGAGAAAGCCCTTGAAGGCGTCGGGCGCGTTCTGGCGCAGTTCGCGCAGGTGCTTAGAGGTATCTTTGCCGTAGAAATCTGCCATGGCATTTGCTCCCCGGGCGGATCGATTCAGCCCGAATGTTTTCTCAGTTGAAGCTCGCCCGAGCATAGCAAGAGTCCCCCGCGCCATGCATCCGCTGATAGCGAATAGATTCCGCAACTGATTAAGTGCGATCGGGACGAATCACCATGACGACGAATTACGATCCGATCGCAGAGCAATACAAGATGTCGAAGCTGCAGCCGTGGCGCGCCCACGTCGAAGGCTTCATCCTGCTGAAACACATTGGCGATCTTTCAGGTCTCTCGGTCATCGATATCGCGTGCGGCGAGGGATTCTACACCCGGATGCTGCGGCATCGCGGCGGCGCGCAAGTCACGGGCGTCGATCTGTCGCGGGAAATGATCAACCTCGCGCGCGCGAGTGAAGCCGAGCAGCGGCTCGGAATCGACTATCGCGTTGGCGACGCGCGCAATCTCGGACTCGACGCTTCATATGACATCGCCGTCGCGGCGTACCTGCTGAACTACGCGCACGATCGCGCGGAGCTGGCCGCCATGTGCAATGGGATCGCGCGATGCCTCAAGCCGGGCGGGCGTTTCGTGACAGTGAACTGCAATCCGGAAAATTACTTCCCCACCGCGCCGTCGTATCGCAAATACGGCTTCGAAACGACGCCGGTCGGCGAATGGCGCGAAGGCACGCCGATCACATGGCACTTCTTTCTCGAAGATGGCCGCGAGTTTGAGATCGAGAACTACTACCTCAGTATCCAGACCCACGAAGAACTCCTGCGCGCGGCCGGCTTTCGCGACATAAGGTGGCACCGCGCGGAGCTCTCACCCGAAGGTGAGAAATCCTACGGGCGGGAGTTCTGGCAGGACATGATCGATCGACCCCCGCTCATCTGCATCGAAGCTCTGCTCTGATCACGGTTCCACGACTGCACTGCGCGTACGCGATAGCATTACGCTGTTTGATGACGCGCGGCTCGGACTTTAATCCAAGGCGCTTCGTCGAATGCCGATTTTCATTACGACATGCTGATTCCCTTGCAATGAAGCTTTGTTCTCATTATGTTTCGTATCCCGACCGAGACATTAGCTCGGAGCGCGCGTCGCATAAGGGAGGCTGGAGGTGCGTATGCGCAGAAAATATATTGGGATCCGCGCGAGCGGCGGCGGAGGTTGAGCCATGCAAGAGCTTAATCAGCCAGCGGCAGCATCGGATTCGAGACCGTTCCCCGACGTTATCCTTCGCAGCCAGTTCTTCGAGCTGGTCGGTACACGGGCGCTCACCAGTGAGCAGCGCCTGATGCTCGCCGTGCTCGCCGACGCGATCAACGTCGTGCAGGAATTTCACAGTGCGCAGAATCTCCGTAAGCGCAACTGCTTCAACGAAGCCTGGCACTGGATCTTCGGCCGCAGCCCGTCGTCGCCGCTCGCCTTCGAGAGCGTATGCGACGCGCTGGGCATGGATCCCCAAGGGCTGCGATGGAGGCTCAAGGAGATGGTGACCACGGGCCGCGTATCGCCCATCAGGCTGCGCCTCAAGGAGGCCAGCCGGATGCAGCGGCTCACGGTCAATCGCGTCAGACGGCGGCATCCGAACCGGATGCTGCGTGCGGCGCGCTCACACTAGAACTCGTTCGGCCAAGCGGTGGGGCGCATCCCACCCTTGCGCCACGGGTTTGCACGGCCGGCGACTCCTGCTAGCAATTCGTTTCTGAATCGAATTCGAAGGGAGACTCGCGTATGGATCGTCCGCTGTCGGGCGTGAAGGTGGTGGAGCTTGCGATGTGGGTGGCGGGACCGTCAACCGCAGTCGTGCTGGCGGACTGGGGCGCCGATGTTATCAAGCTGGAGGATCCCAAAACCGGCGACCCGACGCGCGGCTTCGTCACGCGCTCGGTCGCGGATTCGAACGTCAACATCCGGCCGGCATTCGAGCTCGATAATCGCAACAAGAGGTCGGTGGCGGTCGATCTGCGCAGCGGCGGCGGCCAAGCCTTCGCGCACAAGCTGATCGAACGCGCCGACGTGTTCATCACGAGCCTGCGCCTTGAAGCGATCGCGCGCATGAATCTCGATTACGCGACGCTCTCGGCGCGCAATCCGCGGCTCATCTACGCGTCGCTCAACGGCTACGGGCATCGTGGGCCAGACAAGGATCGTCCCGCATACGACTACGCAGCGGCATGGGCGCGCTCAGGCCTGATGGCGACAATTGCGCAACCGGGCCAGCCGCCGCCGGCGCAGCGTCCGGCGATGATCGATCATCCTGTGGGTGCGAGCCTTGCCGGCGCGATCTCGGCAGCGCTCTTCGCCCGCGAGCGCACCGGCCGCGGCCGTGAAGTGAGGATCTCGCTCTTCGCGATGGGCCTCTGGATGAACGCGACCGATCTCACGGGCGCGATGCTCACCGGCAACGCTCCCGTCGCGGAGGATCGCTCCGAACGCATCAACCCGATGTGGAGCTCATACAAGTGCCGGGACGGCAAATGGGTTTATTTCGTAATGATCCAGAGCGATCGCTTCTGGCCGGACTTCTGCGCCGCGCTCAATCCCGCATGGCGCGATGATCAGCGTTTTACCAGCGCAGGCTCGAGAGCAAAGAACTGCGCGGCGCTGACTGCAGAGATCGACGCTGCCTTGGCGCAGCGGGGATTCGCCGAATGGGCGCCGATCTTCGACCGGCACCATCTGATTTGGGCGCCGGTCCAGACCGACGCTGAGGTCCTCAATGATCCGCAGGCCGAGGCGATCGGCGCATTCGCCCCCGTCGATCATCCAACGCTCAAGAACATGCGCCTGGTGAACAGCCCAGTAGAGTTCGGCGACGACCAGCCGCCAACGCATCGCCTCGCCCCGGAACTCGGCCAGCACACCGAAGAAGTAGCGCTCGAAATCGGCTATACTTGGGAAGAAATCACCCGCCTCAAAGAATCCGGCGCGCTCGGCTAAAAGATCGGACTCACCGCCAAGACACGGAGAACAGCAAGTTTCAAAACTTTTAACTTCGTGGTCTTTGTAGTCTTCGTGCCATAGTGGTGATCATTTTCTTCTTGCTCTGAACGAACGTTCCGAACGCGATGGCAGGGTTATAGAGTGCACGTCTTGCACATCCTTGAATCGCTATCCTGAGCGTCAGCTAGCTTCGCCGACACCGCGTCGAAAAGCATCGCCAGAACCGGATGCCAGCGCCTAAACGCGTGAAATTATTGGGTTTCCTTGCGTTTGTGCGCCTTCATTTGACTGAACGCGATGTGCCTCAATATGATCGCAGCACCTGCATCCGGAGGCTCTTCATCGTGCGAATGCTGGTTCCGCCGATCTCTTACCGCCGGGAAATCGACCATGGCCTGTCTGAGTTCTTCCGGACTCATCGCGTCGCGTCGTTTCGCCGTGCGATTGCGGCGCTCTGCCGCTATTACGGCGTCAAGCGTCCGCGCGTCGAATGGTTCGAGTATATCGATTGGGGCAAGACCGCGGGCCGCACCTACGAAGACGGGCGCATCCATCTGGTGCATCCGATGCGCTGGAAGCGCGGCCGCATCTACTATACAGAGCGGCTATGGGTGCAAATGATCTATCACGAGATGGGTCACTTCCTGCTTTGGACCGATGCGGAGCGTAAGGCCGATATGTTTGCGCGGCGAATGATCACGGGACTGCGTGCACGCGCGCGCCGCGCGAAGCGCACCGCGGCGCGAAGTACTGCAGCGAGCCGTCGCGTCTCCGAAAAGCGTATCGCGGCGCGCAAAGCCGCTCCGCGGCGCGCCGCCAGCACTCGATCTGCGGCGCGCCGGGCGACAGCCTTGGCCGGAGCGCGTCGGCGCTTGAGCGTCGCCAGCTTGCGCCGCGCGCGCAATACCAAGCCGAGGCGCCGGGCGCGCGGGATCTCCTGATGGCCCACAAGCCTAACGTCGAAAATCGCTGGTGGGTTGAGACCGTCGTCAAGAAACCCAAGAAGGTGAAGGACGAGGCGGAGATGCCTCAGCTGCCGATCGCGATGTCCTTCTACCAGGTCGCGCGCGATTACGATCAGGATCGCGCCAAGGACGATCTCACCGACAACAATCTCCGCATCGCGCGCGCGGCGAATCCCGAGCCCGGCGAATGGGTTTATGTTGCGATGACCCCCGACCAGTATCCGCAGCATCTGGTCAAACGCATTAAGGACGAGTTCCGCCTCCCGCGCGAGGCGCGCGGCGTCGTACTCGATCACGGGCGGCTACTGAGGCTCCTCATATGCGGCCCGCAGCTCGAGGACTGGATGATCGATGTGACGATGTACGACGAACCGTCGGTCGACGTGTACGTCTGGAGCGTGATGCATCGCGAGCGTATCTTCCGCCGCGCCGAAGAAGCGCTGCGCCAGGCCCGCAAGTGGGCAATCAACCTGCTGCAATATCCCCCACCCAGAGACGAACCTTTCCGCGGCGCTTTACTATAGTCAGTAGCGCCTTCCTGGTGTCATCTCGATGAACTGGCCGTCATCGCTGGCCGGATGACGGACTCGAACGCAGCCAGCGACCACTATTAGAAGCAGATCGAGCGCCACTGCAATCGTGATGCATGCGGGTGTAGCGTTGAAGCCGGTGACCTTCGATGCTCGCCCTGCTCCCGCTGCTCTTGCGCAATATTACCCGGAATCCGCGGCGCACTATTCTCACGATTCTCTCGATCGCCGTTTCGATTTTTATCTTCGCCGCGCTCATGAGCCTGCCGAGCCTCGTCAGCCAGATCCTTCGCGAGCGAGCCAACTCGCTGCGCCTCGTCGTGTACAACAAAGGCGGATACTTCAACACGACGTTGCCGTCGGCCTATGCCCGGCGGATCGAGAACATCGATCACGTTGAACGCGTGATCGGCGAGTCGATTTTTCTCGCCACCTATCGCAATCCCGACGACCAGGTGCCGGCGCTCGCCGCCGATCACGAGCACTTCGCCGAGGTCTTCAGCGACTACGGAATTAATAAGCAGTCAGCGGATGCTTTCGTGGCGGAGCGCACAGGCGCGATGGTCGGGCGCACGCTGATGGATCGCTTTCATTGGAAGGTCGGCGACCAGGTGATGCTCCACGGCCTCAACGTACCCGTCGATATCCAACTCAAGGTCGTCGGCCAGCTAACCGGCTCGACCGCGAGCTTCGTCGTCGTATTCCATCACGACTACCTCGACCAGGTGCTCAACAGTCCGGGCACCGACAACATCTTCTGGGTCAAGGTCGATCACGCACAGAATATTCCCCAGGTCATCCGCGATATCGACGAGACTTTCGCCAACGCGTCGTTCGAGACCAAAACCCAGTCCGAGCTCGCGGTCTCCGAGAATCGCGTCGCGCAGATGAGCGTGCTGCTGAACGGCGCGAAGTTCCTGGCGCTCGTGGTCGTAATTGCGATCGGCCTGGTCGCCGCCAATACCGCCGCGATGTCGGTGCGGGAGCGGCGCCGCGAGATGGCCGTGATGCGCTCGATCGGCTTCACGCGCAGAGCGGTCGTTGCGATGGTTGTGGCCGAGGGAATGGTGATCGGCATCGTGGGCGGAATCCTCGGGTGTGGCGGCGCATGGATCGGACTCAAGTTCCTGCCGCACGCCTCGGCCTCAATCGGGATGCTGGCCTACGCGATCTCGATTCCGCACAAGAGTATCGTCAACGGAATCGCGATCGCCGCCGCGATCGGCGTCGTCAGCACCTTTATTCCGGCCGAGTCAGCAACCCGCGGCGATATCTCAACCACGCTCCGCGCAGTTTGAATCTATTTCTTTTTGCCGAGAGCTTTTTCGCGATACTTGGTGGCAGCGGCGCGGGACTCCTCTTCGCCGAACGAGCCCATCAGCACGTCGCCGTCTGAGAACGCCGTCGTGCCGGTGCCCATCGCGCGCACTACCGAGTTGACGTGCTCTTTGGTGATCGCGATCGGCACTGATGGCATCGAGATCAGTTGCTGAGCCAACTCCTCGACCTCGTGTTGCAGTCTCGAAGCGGGAACGACGCGATTTAGAAATCCGACCGCCTTGGCCTCCGCCGGGCTGAAGCGGCGGCACGTCATCACGAGTTCCTTGGTGAGCGCCGGTCCGATCTCACGCACCAGACGCGGGATGCCGCCCCATGCGAGCGGGATGCCGAGCTCGATTTCCGGGATGAAGAACAATGCGTCCTCGGCCGCCACGCGCAGATCGCATACCGCCGCGAGCACGAGCCCGCCGCCGACCGCATAGCCGTGAACCTGCGCGATCGTGACGGCGTGCATGTTCTCAAGCGCGTCGGCCGCGCGCAATCCGAGCTGTCCCGCCTCGCGCCGTGCGAGCCATGAGCCGCCGCTGCTGGCAGTCGCTGCAGCAGCGGGAGAATCCTTGAGATCGGCGCCTGCTGAAAACGCGCGCCCCGCGCCGCTCACGATCACGACGCGCAAATCGCGATGCGTATCGAACCAGCGCGCCGCCTCGGCCAGCTCGCGCAGCATCGTCGCCCCGATCGCATTCAGCCGCTCCGGCCGATTGAGCGTCAGCCGCCCGAGCGGCCCTTCGATTTCGACCTTGATCGTCTGGAAATCTCGAGTGTCAGTCACGCTGTTGTACCTCAGCTGCTATATGCAAGGTTGACCTGTACCACAGCGCGGGAATCCAGAGCGACGCCAGCGCCGGCCGAATTCCGCGTGACGAGGTCGGACAGGCTGAAGGCATCGCGCAGCCTAACGGGTGTTCGGTAGGGCCTTTCGCCTGTGGCGCGGCTCATCGGGCTCGGATAACATTTCTGCGATCCAGCCCGGCGGAATCGTTCGCAGCCTGCATGAGCTCGATTTCTCTGGCGCCCCTACACTGGCGCAGGCGCCCGGCGATGATCACATTTAAGAAATGCCTCTGACGCAAAAATCCAAACGCGGGGAATAGAATCGCTTGGCCGATAACAACAAGGTCGTAATTCTGGGCGCGAACGGCACGATGGGCGCGGGTGCGGCATGCGTCTTCGCCGGCGCGGGCTATGACGTGACGATGCTCGCGCGCGACGACGCGAAAGCCAAAGAGGGCCTCACCGATACGCAGAATGACGCGCGCGCCGAGGCGATCGCCGAGCGGATCAGGCTCGGGTGCTACGACAAGGACCTCGAGCGCAGCGTCTCCGAATCCGCAATCATATTCGAGTCGCTGGCCGAAGACCTCGCGCTCAAGAAAAAGTTCTTCGAGCTGGTTGATAAGTACCGTCGCCCCGATTCTGTCGTCGCGACCGGCTCATCTGGACTTTCGATCGCGGAGATGGCGCGCGGGCGCAGCGATTCCTTCCGCCGCAACTTCCTCGGTATCCATCTTTTCAATCCGCCGCACGTGATCGTCGGCACCGAAGTTATCCCTCACGGCGACACCGATCCCGCCGTGGTCAAAAACGTCGTCGCGATGCTGACCAAACATCTCGGGCGCAAAGTGATCGTGACCAAGGATCGCCCGGCCTTCGTCGGCAATCGCGTCGGATTCAAAGTTCTCAACGAAACGGCGCAGCTCGCCGGCGAGCATGGCGTTGCGTACATCGACTATCTAATCGGCCCGCATACCGGGCGCGCTATGGCGCCGCTTGCGACAATCGATCTCGTCGGATGGGACGTGCACAAGGCGATCGTCGATAACGTCTTTGCCAACTGTGAGGACGAGGCGCACGAGTGCTTCAAGATGCCCGCCTACATGGAAAAAGGCCTCGCCGCGGGATGCCTCGGCGACAAGACTCCGGAGCGCGGTGGCTTCTATCGCAAGGAAGGCAAGGCCGTCTTCGCGCTCAATCCGAAAACCGGCAAGCATGAAGCGCTCGAGAAGCCGGCGCCGATCGAATTCGTCGAGAAGATGAAGTCGCTCAACCGCGTCGGCAAGTATCGCGCGGCGATGAAGGTCTTCGCCGAGGCCGAGGGTGCCGACGCCGACTTGTGCCGGCGCGTCGTGCTCGGCTATGTGAGCTACGGGCTGAATCGCGTCGGCGAAGTGGCCGAATCGCCGGCCGATGTCGATACGATCATGAGCTACGGTTTCAACTGGGCGCCGCCGTGCGCGCTGGTCGATCTGCTGGGCGCCAAAAACACGGTCGCGCTCTTGAAGAATGCGAAGCTCGTGGTGCCGCATGCGATCGAGCAACTCGCGGCCAACGATGGTAAACTGTTCAAAGGCGGCGTGCTCGAATACGGCCGCACGCTGGTCGGCTAGAATCGAAGAAGGAGCTCGCGATGGCTAAACCCGTTTATGTCCTTGGTGGCGCGCAGACTGACTTTGCTCGCAACTGGTCTAAAGAGGGCAAACATTTTGTCGCGATGATGCGCGAGGCAACGCTCGGCGGTCTCGAGGCCACGAAGATCGAACCGCGCGAAGTCGAGACTGCGCACGTCGGCAACTTCGCCGCCGAACTCTACGCCAAGCAGGGTCACGTCGGCGCGTTCTTCGTCGAGATCGATCCACAGTTTTCCGGGATGCCGACCTCGCGGCATGAGGCCGCCTGCGCCTCGGGATCGATCGCGCTGCTGGCGGCATCGGCCGAAATCGAGGCGGGCCGTTACGATCTCGCCTGCGTATGCGGAGTCGAGCAGATGAAGACCGTTGATTCCACCACCGGCGGCGACTATCTCGGCACCGCCGCATGGTACGAGCGCGAAGCCAAGGGAATCGAGTTTCCCTTTCCAAAACTCTTCGGCCGCCTCGGTGACGAATACGACAAGCGCTTCGGCCTGAAGGATGAGCATCTCGCGCACATCTCGGCCGTCAATTATTCCAACGCCAAACGCAATCCCAACGCGCAGACGCGCAACTGGTTCATGAGCGAGAGCCACGCGCAGCAGCAGAGCAAGTTCAACACTGTGATCGGCGGGCGCATCAAGGTGAGCGACTGCTCGCAGGTAACAGACGGCTCGGTCGCGGTCTTCCTGGCGTCGGAAGAATTCGCGACGAAGTGGGCCAAGCGCAACGGCAAGAGCCTCAGCGACATCCCGCGCATCCTCGGATGGGGCCATCACACCGCGCCGCTCGAGTTCGAGGCCAAAGTCCTCGAGAGCAAGGATGATCCTTACGTGCTGCCGCATACGCGCCAGACGATCCTCGACGCCTTCAAGCGCGCCGGTATCGCGGGCGTCGAGCAGCTCTCCGCGATCGAGACCCACGACTGTTTCACCACCTCCGAGTACATGGCGATCGATCACTTCGGTCTGACCAAACCGGGCGAATCGTGGAAAGCGGTGGAGGAAGGCGTGATCGAGATGGGCGGCAAGTGCCCGATCAACCCGAGCGGCGGCCTCATCGGCGCCGGCCATCCTGTCGGCGCGACCGGAGTGCGCCAGATGCTCGACGTACATCGCCAGCTCACCGCCACCGCCGGCGACTACCAGGTAGAAAACGCCAAGACGATGGCGATGCTGAACATCGGCGGCAGCGGCACCACCAGCTGCGTCTTCATCGTCGGCAAGTAGGAAGTTGCCGGGCCGGCAACGCTAGGTAAAGCGCGAAAGCGATTCACGTCGCGTGATGCGAAGACTCGCTTTCCGTGCCCTCGTCTGCAAGCCGAAGTTGAGCTTGGAAACGAACGCGAAGGGCACATCGCGGACAATCATCCAGACCTGTTGCCAGACCATCGCGACCTCTTAGCGAGTACGCTTGCAGATCCCGACTAAGGATCAGCAGGCGTTTCCGATCGGCGAGGCTGTTCACTCGCTTCCACGCTAACTTGAAAGGCGGGAAGCATCTGACTGTATTAGTCGTGAGTGACGCCGCTTCGAGCCGCCGCTGGCAGACATTCTTTACATCAGCAAGTGCGCGCCATACGCGGGGCAGGAATCGGAGGAGATTGGCGATGAAACTATCGCCCGACTCAATCCAGACACCAGCGAAGTCGAAAATCTTGAGGTTTTGTTTTTCTCGGCTCGCCTCCTTCGCGGCGACACATTTGAAGTTCCCCTAAGCGCGGAACTTCGCTTGGCTGCAAAAGAATAGAACGATCCTAAGAGTTGTGCGCGGCGGGTTGCGAGAGCAGTCCGCCGTTTTTGTTTTTAATGAGCTTGCGGCTCGTGCGTTTTCGCGGGACAAGGATGCATGGACGCGATCGCTCATTTTATCGGCGGCTCTTCATTTGCTCACGGCGGCGGCGAGCTCGGCGAGGTCTTCAATCCCGCGACTGGCAAATGCGCTCGCAAGGTTCTGATGGGCGGCGCGGCGGAAGTCGATGCCGCCGTGAAGGCGGCCGCGGCGGCATTTCCAAGTTGGGCTGCGACTCCCGCTCCCGCGCGAGCGCGCGTGATGTTCGCGTTCCGTGAACTGCTCGACAAACACTCGAGCGAGATCGCGGAGATCATCACGGCCGAGCACGGCAAGGTGCTGTCCGATGCGCGCGGCGAAGTGACGCGCGGCCTCGAGGTCGTCGAGTTCGCGTGCGGCATCCCGCAATTGCTGAAGGGCGAATTTTCCGAGCAGGTCGGGCGCGGCATCGACTCATGGTCGATGCGCCAGCCGCTCGGCGTGTGCGCCGGAATCACGCCGTTCAACTTTCCCGCGATGGTGCCGATGTGGATGTTCCCGGTCGCGATCGCTTGCGGCAACTCCTTCATCCTCAAGCCCTCTGAGCGCGATCCATCTGCGAGCGTGCGAATCGCCGCGCTGCTCAAGCAGGCCGGTCTGCCTGACGGCGTCTTCAATGTCGTTCATGGCGACAAGCGCGCCGTCGATGCGATCCTCGAACATCCCGGAATCGCGGCGGTGAGCTTCGTCGGCTCGACTCCGATCGCGCAGTACATCTATGCAACCGGAGCGGCGCGCGGAAAACGAGTGCAGGCACTCGGCGGTGCCAAGAATCACATGATGGTGATGCCCGACGCCGACCTCGACCAGGCCGCCGATGCGCTAGTCGGGGCGGCATACGGCTCGGCGGGCGAGCGATGCATGGCGATCTCGGTCGCTGTTGCGGTCGGCAGAGCCGGCGACGCGCTCGTCGAGCGACTCGTGCCGCGCATCGAAAAATTGAAGGTCGGTCCCGGCACTGCGGACGGCGTCGAGATGGGTCCGCTTGTCTCGCGACAGCTCGTGGAGCGGGTCAGCGGCTATATCGATTCCGGCATCAAAGAGGGCGCAAGGCTCGTGCTCGATGGCCGCGCACTCAAGGTTCGCGATCACGAAGACGGATTTTTCATCGGCGGATGCCTCTTCGATCAGGTAACACCCAAAATGAAGATCTACCGCGAAGAGATTTTCGGCCCAGTGCTCTCCGTCGTGCGCGCTCCCGATTTCGAAACGGGGCTGCGGCTCATCAACGAGCACGAGTACGGCAACGGCACTTCGATCTTCACGCGCGATGGATGCGCGGCGCGCGAGTTCACGAGCCGCGTTCAAATCGGGATGGTGGGGGTGAACGTGCCGATCCCGGTGCCGATGGCTTTTCACAGCTTCGGCGGATGGAAGCGATCGATCTTCGGCGACACTGCGATGCACGGATCCGAAGGCATCCGCTTCTACACGCACCTCAAAACAATAACGGCGCGATGGCCCGAGCATGAGCATCGCATGCGGGCCGAGTTCGACATCCCAACCACGAAATAGGCTTGCCGATGGCATCTGACGCCGCGCGACTCCTCGAATCCGTCATCGATCTCACTCCCGCAATCAGCGCGCGCAGCCTCGACATCGAATCGGGGCGCCGTCTTCCGCTCGATCTGCTGGTTCAGCTTAAATCAGCCGGATGCTTTCGGATGTTCACGCCGAAAACTCATGGCGGACTCGAAATCGACTTCCCGACCAGCATGGAAATTATCGAGGCGCTTGCAAGGGCGGACGGCTCGACCGGCTGGGTCGTGATGATCGGATGCGAAACGCCGATGCTGCTCGCGCTGATGTCGCCGAAACGCTTCGACGAGCTCTATGCGCCGGGGCCGGACTTGATAATCGGCGGTGGTTTCGCGCCTCGCGGCCAGGCGGAGCGGCAGGGCGACAAATACATAGTCAGCGGCCGATGGGCTTTCGCCAGCGGATGCCAGCACGCCGACTGGCTATTCGGCAATTGCGTAGTTACCGAGAATGGTCAAGCGAAGCCAGGCGCGATTCCCGGCGCTCCCGAAACACGCGCGATGATGTTCGCGCCGGAGCGCGGCAGCATCATCGATACCTGGTCGGTGAGCGGACTGCGCGGTACCGGCAGCCACGATATCGCGGTCGAGAATCTCACTATCTCCGGCGAAGACACTTTCGATATCTTCGGCGGCAAATCCACTATTCCTGGCCCCTGCTTCGCCGAGCCTTTGCTTTACGCAGCACTGCATATCGGCGCCGTCGGACTCGGAATCGCGACCCGAGGCGTGGAAGAGATACTCAAACTCGCGGCGACGAACAAGCAGCGGCTCTATACTCAGTCAACGATCGCGAATAGCCAGTTGTTTCAGTATCGCATAGGGCATGCTGAAACGACCGTTCGTGCAATCCGCGGACTGTTGCGCAGCGAAGCGGAACTGGTTTGGAAATCCGCCTGCGAAGGCCGCGTGGTGCCGCCCGCCGAGCGCGCACGTATCATGGGCAGTGTCACATGGTCCGCGCATACTGCAGCTTCTGTCGTCGATACCTGTTATGCGGCCGGCGGTGGAACGGCGCCTTACGAGACGTCGCCGCTGCAGCGCTGCCTGCGCGATATTCATACGCTGACGCAGCATGCTGCCGTTGCGGAGACGTGGCTGTCTGGCGCTGGTGCCGCGCTACTTGGCGACCAGTCGGGTTTCCAGCTCTGAGGTTGAATCGCTCGCGCCCGTGATGCGGTTGACCAGGTTATCGAACATAGTATCCAGCTTGGGCGATACTTTCACGGCCAGAGTGAACGCGGTCACCGCCGCGAAAATGCCGGTGATCACGTCCGCAGTATAGTGAAACCTCATTGACAGGATGCAGAAAATCTCAAACCCGACCATTATAGTGGCAAGAATGACATAGATTTTGTTTTTGTATCCGCGATGGCCGATTTCCAAAGCGCTCAACGTTGCGGACGCGGTATGGCCTGAAAAAAAGAAATCGAAAGTCGTGTAGTAAGTGACTATCAGGGAAGGGAATCCCGGATAGTGCCAGATCATTCCCTGCGGGATCGGTGCGCTGACGAAGATTTGGCTGAACTGGCGAAATAGCAGGATGAAAAATATCGCGACTGTCGGCCGGATAGTCTCACCGAATATCCCCCACAACACCATGCCGGTTAATACCAGGTCGATATGTCCAGATGTCGCTATTAGTACCGCATTGGCTATGTGGTCATGGTGATGCAGGAACTCATTGACCGGGGCGAGCAGCGCGTGGCCGCGATCGAATGACGTTCCTCCCATTGCTCTCTTGGCATGATCGAGGATGGTCTGGCTGCCATGCCATGTCATCAACAGGAGGAACGCCAGGACAAACTTGATCGTCGCCGCTACCGCAAATCGCCGTTTCATCCGCTGTTAAATTCTCTCTACTTCGCGCGCACGAAGTTAGGCTTGCGCTTTTCGACGAACGCTCGCACCGCTTCTTTGTGATCGTCGGTGTTAAACGTCATCATCTCGTACGCGAGCGACGCGTCCATTATCAGGTTGGCCTGCTGCTTCAGCCATTTGTTAACCGACAGCTTGCTCCATCTGATGGCCAAAGTCGGGCCGTCGGCCAGCTCCTGCGCGAGCGCGCGCGCCTTGGACATCACCTCATCGGGTGCGACTGCATAGTTGACCATCCCGATGCGGCCGGCTTCAGCGCCGTTGATGAAATTGCCACGCATCAGGAATTCCTTGGCGCGATGCGGCCCGATGAGCAGCGGCCAGATGAGCGCGCCGCCGTCGCCCGCAACGATTCCAACTTTGACGTGCGTGTCGGCGAAGCGCGCCTTTTCCGAGACGACCGTGATATCGCACAGCAGCGCGAGCGTTGCGCCGAGGCCGACCGCGTCGCCGTTGATCGCGCCGATAATCGGCTGCTCGACATCGAGCATGTTCTCAACGAGGCGCCGTCCGTTCGAGGCCGCGATCGGGCCACGCCCGCGTCCCTTGCCTTTCTTGCCGCCGCCCGCCAGGTTGCCCTCCGCCATCCCTTTGACATCGCCGCCGGCGCAGAACGCGCGCCCCGCGCCGGTCAGAATGATCGCATTGACGTCGTGATCGGCGCGCACATCGATCCAGATCTGCTCGAGCTCGTGATGCACGATGCCATTAACCGCGTTGAGCGAGTCGGGCCGGTTGATCGTGATGGTCGCGACCCGGTCGACAACGTCCACTTTGAGGAATTCGTAGTCGCTATAGTCGATTCCCATAACCGTGGCCTCCTGCTGTTTGTCCGACTCTATACAACCTTCGGCGGGCGCTTGCCTATCGCGCTGCTCACGCTTGCGGGCCGCGATGAAGTAGATGTAAGAGCGGCACGCGGTCGACGCGCCGCGCGAGACGAAGGAGATGCAAATGGAACCGATCAGAAAGCTGAGCCGCTCGGTCAAGGATCGCGTGGCACTTATCACCGGCGCCGCGAGCGGGATGGGCCGCGCCACGGCGCACGTGTTCGCGTCCGAAGGCGCGACGGTCGCGATCACCGATATCAATGAAGCTGGTCTCGCGCACGTGCTGCACGAGATCAAAGAAGCAGGCGGCAAGGCCGAAGCCTGGAGGCTCGACGTGATGAATCACGATGAGATCAGATTCGTCGTCGCCGAGGTCGCGGAGAAGTTCGGCCGCCTCGATATCATCGTCAACAACGCCGGCTTCGGCGCGTTCCATCCGCTCGACGGTCCCGAGTACGACAGGATTTGGGATCGCGCGCTGACCGGTCTGCTGACTTCGCAACAGTGGCTGGTGCGCGCGGCGCTGCCGCATCTGCGCAAGTCCGACGCGGCGCGAATCGTCAATATCGCGTCGACCGAGGGCCTCGGCGCTACTCCCGGCGACAGCCCCTACGTCGCCGCCAAGACGGCGGTGACGGGACTCACGCGTGCAATGGCGGTGGATCTCGGCCCCGAGGGAATCACGGTCAACTGCATCTGCCCGGGACCAATCCGCACGAGCCTGACCGATGCGATTCCCGAGGAGCACAAGACGATCTTCGGCAAGCGCCGCACGGCGCTTAAGCGTTACGGCTATCCCGAGGAAGTCGCGCACATCACCTTCAGCCTCTGCCTGCCGGCATCGTCATACATAACAGGCGCAGTAATCCCAGTTGATGGAGGGTTAACAATCCGCAACGCTTGATGCATCGTCGTCGTACTCAAAGGGGAGGACACGTGAGGATTCGCAGGGTTCTCCTTTGTGTGATTGTGATCGCGACAGCCGCTTTGTTGCGGCCATCGGCGAACGCCGCGCGCGCACCGTTCCCGATCAAGAACGATCAAGTGCTATCGCCGGCGATCGGCTACGGTTCAATTCCGGCGGCACTCCTCAAAGACGGAACGATTTGTCGAACGAAGGGTGATCCTCCTCAATGCGAGCCACTCGGAAAAATTCCGGAAGGCATACTTGACGAGTGCAGAGACCGATACTGCACCCTCGATGGACTTTTCGACTTTAATGCTGACGGTAAGCTGGATGTATTTCTCGAGTGGTGGCCCGAGTTAAAGGATAGCAGTTGCGCGGACCGGGAAAAGACCAACACCAACGACGGCTGCGACTTCATATCTCTCTACGTGCTGAAACGTAATCCTGACGGCTATCAACCTTTCATGAAGCTGAGTTCTCCGACGATGGGATATGCGCCTCACGCCTGGTTTCTGATCGAGTCGCCGCGGAAGGTGGTCGTGATGACTCGCTGCGGTGGTTCTTTCGGCCGATGCCTCGTCTATCTGGACGCGCACAATAGCTCGCTAACGCCGATCACTGACCTCGCGAAGGCGAGCTACTACATCGAGGGCAACCAAATTCCGCATGGTGTCTCCTTCGAGGACATCGACAAGGACGGAACCGCGGAGATTTTCGTCGAGGCGCGCGGTCGCGATCGCACGGCCTCGCAGGGCGCGGCGCTATTTCGATGGAACGGCCACGGTTATCAGCTCTGGTGGCCAAACTGGAAATCTCCGCCGTACGTCATTTACGCGCAGATCGTGGGCGTCCCAGCTGATGATCACAAAGAGATTGTCGCAGTAGTCGATCCTCACGGCGAATCGACCGCACGCCGGCTTGAGGTATGGAAACTCGTCAATGGCGCGTGGACGGTCGCCGCAAAGAAACCGGTGCCGAGCGTGGATGAGTCCGCCTTCACAGGTTATCCGAAGTTGGGGAAAATACGTGCTCGCAGCCGGGAGATCGAAATTCCTTTGACCAATACAGAAGGACTCGCCTCTTGGTATGACTACGTCGATGGCAGGATCTCAAGGGTCCATCAGTCGACCACTTCACGCTGACTTGTGTTTCAGCAGCGGGCGGGCGCGGATCCAGAAGTAGATCAGGATCGCGAATACGATCGGCGCTTCGATCGCGGTGATCTTCACGTGTATCGCCTGGTCAGGCACTCGCACGTTGCGCACGAAGAAGATCACGTGGCCGAAGACGACTTGCGCGAAATAGAGCAGGCCCAGCAGCAGCGCCCACCGACGGCGCATCAGGATGCCGATGCCGAAGGCCAAAAAAATCGCGGCCTGGATCGCCATCGTGATGCGGGCTGCTTGCCCGTATTGCTTCACGCCCAGGAAAACGTCCTGGAACGGATTCGCCGCCGAGCCGTGATCGAACGCCACGCGGAATAGCAGCATCGCGCCCCAGGCCACGCAGATCCCGGCGAAGATCTTCAGGTCGCGCGGCCATTGGCGGCGCTGGGCGGGAATTGCCATCGGCGGCGACGCTAACATCGCGCAGCGCTCGCGTCGATACGAATCCGGGCCCGATTTCGCCAGTTGACGCTTGTATGTGCGGGCGGCTATAGCCCGCGCTGAGGCGGTTCGATCAGCATGGCGATTCCACGTTTGCGTTGCGAGATTACGAAGCTGGTTTTGTGCGCGATCGCGCTTGCGATCGCGGGATGCGGTGCGGGCGGCGGCGTCGCCGAAGCGCCGGTTTATATCAACAGTCCGACTGGCCAGCGCGTCGAGGCACTCCAGATGTCAACGGCGCGCGCCGACGCCGCCGCGATCGCATTGCGCGACGGGCGCGTGCTGATTTGTGGCGGCACTGCGACCGGTACAGTCGGCGGCGTGCTCTCGAGCGCCGAAATTTACGATCCCGCGACCCAAACGCTGATGCCGACCGGCGGCATGAGCGTGCCGCGCATGGGGCATACGATCACGATACTCAACGATGGCCGCGTGCTGGTCACCGGCGGTCAGCGCAACATCGGCTATCGCACCGCGCTCGCGAGCGCTGAGATTTACGATCCGTCGAGCGGCACCTTCACCCCGACCGCCTCGATGTCGAAGCCGCGCGAGGGCCACACCGCGACGCTGCTGCGCGATGGCCGCGTGCTGATCGCGGGTGGCAGCACCAACGGCATCACAACTTCGGACTCAGCTGAAATTTACGATCCGGTTTCGAGCACGTTCCAGCCCGCCAGCCACCTGACCGTCCCGCGCGAGGCGCACGTCGCGGTGCTGCTGCTGAGCGGCCAGGTGCTGATCGCGGGCGGCGGCCGCGGCGGAATGCCGGGCGGCTATATTTCATATGACACCGCCGAGATGTTCGATCCCAATAGCAGCACGTTTCGCCCGATCAACTCGCACATGACCAGCGATCGCGTCGGTCCGGCCGCAGTGCTGCTACAGGACGGCCGCGCGCTTATCGTCGGCGGCAAGAGCGGCAAAGTCCTGACCGGCGGATTCTTCGGCGGCACGCGCAATATCGCATCGTTCGCGCCGCTCAACACGACTGACTTTTACGATCCTGAGTCGCACAGTTTTCACAAAGGACCGGGGATGAAGGCGCCGCATTACCTCGGCACAGCGACGATGCTCACCGACGGTTCAGTGATTGTGATTGGTGGTTATCGCCAGCAAGGTCCGACCGTGGTCGGGATGTACGACGCCGACCTCTACGATCGCAACCTGGGAATCTTCGTCCACGTCGCGCCGACGCACGTCGCGCGCCTCGAGGAAACTTCGACGCTGCTGCCCAATGGCAAAGTGCTGGTCGCCGGCGGAATCGACGCCAACAGCAATATCAGCGCGTCGATCGAGTTCTACGTTCCGACCCGCCGCATCTTCCAGCTCGAACCCGAAGGGCCGACAGAATAATTCGGATGGCGAGTTCGCCGGGGATCGCTACGATCGAAACTGGCGCGAGCGCCTGGCCCCGCCGCTACACCGTCGTCCTGCTGTTCGCGCTCGGCACCGCGCTCTGCTACGTCGACCGCGTCAATATCTCGATCGCGATCATCCCGCTCGCGCGCGACAAGGGTTACGACGCCGAGGCCAAAGGCCTCGTGCTGTCGTCGTTCTTCTGGGGCTACCTGTGGCTGCAGATGCTCGGCGGATGGCTCGCCGATCGTTTCGGCGGCAAGCGCGTGCTGGCGGCCGGAGTGGCAACGTGGTCGCTCGCGACGTTCTTCACGCCGCTCGCGGCGTCGGCCTCGTTCGGCGCTCTGCTGGCGATGCGCGCGATGCTCGGCGCGGGCGAGGCGCTGAACTTTCCGGCAGTACACAGTATCGCGGCGCGCTGGACGATCGCATCCGAGCGCGCGCGGGCGATCTCGTTTCACTTCAGCGGCGTCGCATTCGGCACGATGATCGCGCTGCTTATCAGTCCCGCGATCATCCTTGCGATCGGCTGGCCGGCGGTCTTTTACATTTCCGGCGTACTCGGGATCGTCTGGCTGGTGGCGTGGCAGATCAAAGCTGCCGACGGTCCCGAAAAATGTGCTGGCGTATCGCGCCATGAAATGGCGGCGATCGCGGCGGGCCGGCCCGAGGCTCCTCTGGCAGAACAGATCCCGTGGGGCGCGATCCTGCGCGAGAAAGCGGTGTGGGCGATCGTGATCGCGCACCTCTGCAACAACTTCGGCTTCTACATAATCCTGCTCTGGCTGCCGAGTTACCTCGCGCACAATTTCCAGGTCCCGATGGCGCGGCTCGGCGCGCTCTCGGTGATCCCGTATGCCGCCACATTTGTAATGCAGAATGCTTCGGGATGGATCGCTGACAACCTTCATCGCCGCGGCATCGGGCTCACTGCGGTGCGCAAGTGGATGCAGGCGACGGCGTTCACGCTCGGCGCAATCCCGCTGATCGCATTGCCGGCAGCGCATTCCGCGGCGATGGCGGTTGCACTTGTCACATTGTCAATCGGCGGCGGCGGTCTCGGCGCGGGCGCGTTCGCGGTGAATCATCTTGATGTCGCGCCGCGCTACGCCGGAATCTTGATGGGACTGTCGAACACGTTCGCAACGATCCCGGGAATCGTCGGCGTCGCCGCGACCGGCTTCATCCTGCAAAAGACCGACTCGTTCGCCGCGGCGTTCTATCTCACCGCCGCGATTTACCTCATCGGCGTCGTGTGTTACGTCGCAATGGGAAGCGGTGAACGCAAAATCTGAAAGCTCGATGCCCGCGACACTTCCGTCGTTCGCACTCGGCGACGGCGCGCGCGAGCGCAAATTTCCCAGCGGACGGATCGCCCTGCTCTGCTTCGTCAAGGAAGATTGCCCGACCTGCGGCCTCACGATGCCGCTGATCGAGGCGGCGCATCGCGCATTCTCGGATGGTATCGACGTGTGGGCGATCGGGCAGGATCGCGAGGGCAACGCCAAGCTCGTCGAGCGGCATCATCTCACGACACCGATGCTCGATGACTCGGCGCTCAAAATATCGTTCGCCTACGATCTCGACACGGTACCGACGATCATTCTCGCCGACGCAAACGGCGCCGAGCTGCGCCGCTTCGTCGGGTTCGGTCGCGAGGACTGGCGTAACCTGATGAATGAAGCGGCGCGCCGGACTGGCAAGCCGCCGCCTGCGCTCGACTGGAATTCGTATCCCGAGCTGCGGCCGGGATGCGGCTCGAAGTCCGTCGATCCCGAAATCGCCGAGCGGCTCGAGGCCGAGGCGCGCGGCGAACGGATGGTCGCGCGGCGTATCGAGCTCGGCGACCACGAAGATGTCTTCGAGTTCATGTTCGAGCGCGGCCTCACCGACGGCTTGCCGGCCGTGCCGCCGACGCCCGAGCGCGTAGCCAGAATGCTCACCGGAACGATGCGCGATCCGCGCGAGGTGATCGCGACGGTGCCACCAAATCTGGCGCCGCTGACGATCGAAAAAGTCGCGATCAATGCCGTGATGGCCGGATGCCGGCCCGAGTATCTGCCGGTCGTCAACGCGGTGCTCGAAGCGGTCTGCACCGACGAGTTCAATATCCACGGCATCATGTCCACGACGTGGGGCGCGACGCCAGTGATTGTCGTCAACGGTCCGATTCGTCGCCGCCTCGGCATGAACATGGGCATGATGGCGCTCGGCTACGGTAATCGCGCCAACGCCACAATCGGCCGCGCGGTTAAGCTCGCGCTGCGCAACGTCGGCGGCGCGAAGCCCGGCGACATCGAGCGCTCGACGCTCGGCGCGATTGGCAAGTTCACAACTTGTTTCGCCGAATGGGAAGAGCGCAGCCCTTTCGAGCCGCTTCATGTCGAGCGCGGCTTCGGCAAGGACGAAAATGTCGTGACGGTGTTCGGACTCGAAGCGGGCTCGCGGCAGATCGCCGATCAAACGTCGCGCACGGCGCGCGCGCTCGTCGGCAGCCTGGGCCTTGGCCTCGAGGCATGCTGGCATCCGAAGCAGCATGGCTCGGGCGAGGTGCTGCTCATCATCTGCCCCGAGCATGCCGACACGATTGCGCGTGACAAATGGACCAAGGGTCAGATTCGCGCGCGCATCCAGGAGATCACGTCGCGGCCGCTGCGCGAGTTGATCCCCGACGACGAGAGCGGCGAAGGAGTTCCGCTCAAGGCGCTGGGCCTCACGAATCCGACGCCCGAACAGCTCGAACAAAAAATTCCGAAGTTCCGCCGGCCCGAGAATATAAATATGATCGTCGCGGGCGGCGAGGCCGGTAAGTTCTCCGCTATCTTCGCGGGCTGGGTTTCCGGCCCGATGGGCTCATCCAGCGTGAGCCGGCGCATCGAGGAGGTGCCATGAAGCAGGTCATTCTTGATCCCACCGACGAGCGCGTGCCGATTCGCCGCACGCTCACGCCGCGGTCCGGCGAAATTCGCGGCCGCGTTGCGATCCTCGACATTTCCAAGCCGCGTGGCGACGTGCTGATCGAGCGTCTTGCCGATCATCTCATCGATCGGCTACCCGGCGTCGAAGTGAAGCGCTATCGCAAACCCACGTTCACCAAGCCGGCGCCCGACGAGTTGCGCCGCCGCATCGCGGAGGAAAGCGACTTCGTTATCGAAGCGCTAGCCGATTGAGGGTCATGCACAACGTGCAGTGTGCACGATTCAGTATGGTTCGAAAATAATCGCAAGCCCGCGGTGATGATCGCGTCGAATACTTTTGTCGACGCCGCAGAAAAACAGGCCGCTGCGCTCGGCCTCCCCGAGCTGCATCGCGTCTTCGTGCCGCATCCGATCCAAGACGCGACTGACGACGAGATGCGCGCCAAAGCCGACGCGATCGTCGATCAGGTTATCGACGCGCTGAAGAGATAGCGCGCGCTTCGATCCGGCAACTGTTTGCGATGCGTGTGGGTGTCATTCTACCCGCGCGTGCGATGCTATCATTGCCTTGTCGTGGATCCCGCCGGAATGACAAGTACCTTCGCGCAGAGCGCCCCTCATCTTAGCGCGTTGCGTGCGCTCGAATCGGCGCCACGCCGGGTCATCGTCAAGGAAGTCAACTGGCTGGGCGACCTCGTGATGAGCCTGCCGGCGTTGCGCGCGATTCGCCGCGAATTTTCCCAAGCTCATCTCGCGGTGCTCGTGAAAAAGGAGCTTGCGAGCTTCTTCGACGGCGCATCGTGGATTGATGAAGTAATTCCATACGTCGTTCGAGGCGGACTGGCCGGCATTTTCGATCGGCGTCGAACCGTCGGCGAGGTTCGATCGCGGAGCTTCGATCTGGCCATCCTGTTTCCACGCAGCTTCGAGTCCGCGTTCTGGATGACGATGGCGCGCGTGCCACGGCGCGCCGGGTTTGTCGCCGATGCGCGGGGAGCGATGCTCACGCATCGCGCGGTCGCGCCGCCCGCGGCGATGGCCAAGCACCAGGTTCACTACTGGCTATCCATGATTCACGAAACGCTCGGCATCAGCGGAGACGCTGGCGACTACGCGGTCGATGTTCACGAAGCCAATCGCGATCGCATGCGCGAATGGCTCGGGGCGCATCGCAAAGCGCCGCGCTCACGTCTCATCGCGATCGCACCCGCGGCAGCATACGGTCCGGCCAAGGAATGGCCGGCGGAGAACTACGGCGCTCTAATCGATCTGCTCGCGGAGCGCTACGACGCTGACTGCGTTCTCGTTGGCGCACCGTCAGAACGTGCGCGCTGCGAGGACGTAGTGCGCGCGTCACGTATCGACGCGGCAGTCGCGGCCGGCGAGACGACGATCGGCGAGCTGATCGCGATGCTCTCGCTCAGCGACGCCTTCATCGGCAACGACTCGGGATGCATGCATCTGGCGGGCGCGCTCGGAATTCCCACCGTCGCGATCTTCGGCTCGACCAATCCCGATCGCACGGGGCCGCTCGGTCCGAGGACGCGCGTGATCTATCATCGCCTCGAATGCAGCCCCTGTCTCGCGCGCACCTGCCGCTTCGGTCATTACAACTGCCTGCGCCAGGTCGTTCCCGGCGAAGTCGCCGACGCTTTGCTCGCTCTGAACAAACCCGCCTGAAGCGTTTCGCGCGGAGTGCCGCGTCTAATATCCTGATGAACGTGCCCGCGCTTTATCGCGGGAGGAAACTATCACTCGGTGATCAGATGAAACTCAGTGAACTCGCATCACGACTGAACCTCGCGTTGCGCGGCGACGGCGCGATCGAAATCTTCACGCCCGCGCCGGTCGAGGCCGCCGGCCCCGGCACGATCATCTTCGTCGCAGCGCCGAAGTACGCATCCGCGTTGCAATCGAAAGTGTCGGCCGCAATCACGACCGCCGAACTCGCCGCCGATGCGAAATGCGCGACGCTGATCAGCAAAAATCCCTACGCGGACTTTTCGCGCGTGCTGGAAATTTTCTTTCCGCCGTATCGGCCTGCGCCCGGAATCGATCCAACCGCGAAGATCGCGCCTGATGCCAAGCTCGGCGAGAATGCTTCGGTCGGCGCCTATGCTGTGATCGGCGCGGGTGTGCGAATCGGCCGCGACGCCGTCATTCATCCGCATGCGACGATCTATCCGAATGTCACCGCGGGCGACAATTTTACCTGCCACAGCCACGCGTCGATCCGCGAAGGCACGACGATCGGCAATCGCGTCACGATCATGAACAACGCCGTCATCGGCGCCGACGGTTTCGGCTACGTCGAGGCGGACGGCGGCCTCGTGAAGATTCCGCAGGTCGGCACCGTGCTGATCGAGGACGATGTCGAGATCGGCGCCAACACCACCGTCGATCGGGCGATGATCGGCGTGACGATCCTGCATCGCGGGGTGAAGACCGACGACCAGGTGCATATCGGCCACAATTGCGAGATCGGCGAGTATTCGCGCTTCAGCGCGTTTGCTGGAGTGTCCGGCTCGGTGCGGGTCGGCAAGTGGACGCAGTGGGGCGGGCAGACCGGCAGCGCCGACCATATAAAGATTGGTGATCGCGCGATGATCGGGGCGCAGGCCGGCGTTCACAACGACATCGAAGAAGGCGCGGTGGTACTCGGCAGTCCCGCGATTGACGTGCGCAAGGCGCGGCGCTACATGGCAATCCTGCCGCGACTCCCGGAGCTGTTCCGGCGCCTGCGCGTGATCGAACGGCATGTAGGAATAGAAAGCCGAGAGTAGAAATCAGACCGCAGTATGACCAAGATGCACAAATCACTCGTTGTTGCGGCCTTCGCCGCGATCGGCCTCGGATGCAGCGGATGTCCGGCGCTGATGATACCCGGCCTCGCCTATCAGGGTTACAAGTATGAAGAGAAGGGCACGCCAGAAGCGCAATCGACCCAGCCCGACAACAATCAGAAGAAATCGTCGCAGCAGCAGGTTCCTGACAGTAGCATCGAGTGAACAATGCTCTCCTACCTGTTAATTGCGATTGGCGGCGCAATCGGCTCGATGGCGCGCTTCGGCTTTAGCGGTTTGGTAGCGCGCGCGACTGGCGCGACCTTTCCCTACGGCACAATGTTCGTGAACGTTACCGGCGCCGCCATCATCGGATTTTTCGCGACCCTGACCGGCCCCGATGGACGCGTGCTCGCCTCGGCATATACGCGCCAGTTCGTAATGGTCGGAATCTGCGGCGGTTACACGACTTTCTCCAGTTTCTCTCTCGAGACGCTGAATCTGATCAACGATGGTCAATGGCTGGCGGCCGGCACCAACGTGTTAATGTCGGTGATGCTATGCATGATCGCGGTGTGGGCGGGCTACGTTGCCGCGTCGGCGCTTAGCCAGGGGGCATGACGATGCAGCCACTCGAAGACGCGGTATTACTCAGAATTCATATCGGCGAAGCGGAGCGCAGCGGCAGCAGGCCGCTCTACGAGGCGATCGTGCTCAAGGCGCGCGAATTGAAACTCGCCGGCGCGACGGTGCTGCGCGGTCCGATGGGCTACGGCGCCAATAGCCAGATTCATTCGGCAAAAATTCTGCGCCTCTCGACCGACTTGCCGATCGTGATCGAGATCGCCGACTCGCCGCAAAAGATCAACGCGTTTCTGCCGGTGCTCGACTCGATGATGGGTTCGGGCCTCGTCACCCTCGAAAAGGTGCAGGTCCTGCACTACGGCCACAACAAAAAATCGTGACGCGGCCGCGCGCCTCGACGGAGACCAAGATGGAAAAGAAGCACATCAATCCTGATACCCTGATGGCGCCGCGCGGCTACACCCACGTCGTCAGCGTCGATGCTCCCGGCCGCATCGTGTATATTTCGGGCCAGGTCGCGTTCGGCAAAGATGGCAAGCTGGTTGGCGCGGGCGACCTCGGCGCGCAGACTCGCCAGGTGGTGACTAACCTAAAGGCGGCTCTGGAAGCCGCCGGCGCGACACCCGCCGATATCGTCAAGCTCAACACTTATATCGTCAACTACAAGCCGGCCGATTACCCGGGCTTTGCGGCGGCGCGCAACGAGCTCGCCGCGGGCGGAAGTCCGCCGGCCTCGACCATGGTCGGAGTCAGCGCGCTCGCCGTTGACGGATTGTTAATCGAGATGGAAGCGATCGCGATCGTCAAGTAATCGCGACTTCGATGGCGGATTTCTTTCCCGACGACGCCGATCCCACGCTGCCGGGACATCCCGATCCTTATCCGTATTTTCACGCGCTGCGCGAGCACGATCCCGTACATTTCAGTCCCGTCATGAACGGCTGGGTGCTGACGCGTTACGCGGATGCGATCGCCTACCTGCGCGACCATCGCTTCAGCCGCGCAAAGCTCCTTGATGCAATGCGCGCACAGTTCGGCGACGGCCCGATCCTGCGCCTGCAGAGTGGCGAGCTTGCGTTCCTCGATCCGCCGCGGCATACCGCCCTCAAGAACGTGCTCGGCAAGCTGCTCGCGCCGCAGGTTATCGAGCCAATGCGTGCCGAAGTCGAATCCCTCGTCGCGCGGCTGCTGGATCACCTCGCCGGCGCGCATCGCATGGATGTGATCGCCGATTTCGCATACGAACTGCCTGCCGAAACGATGTGCACGATGCTCGCGGTGCCGCAGCCGGATCGTATCCGGATGCGCGAGTACGTCGAAGGCGTCGTGCTTGCGCGCGGCGTTGTACGCACGCCGGAGATGATCGCGGCGGGCGATCGGGCTGCGCGCGAATTCGTCGAATACCTGGACGGCCTCGTTCGCGATCGCCGCGCGCATCCAGGTAACGACTTCCTGAGCGCCCTGCTCGAAACCAACCGAGTCTCCGACGATGAAGCCGCAACGATCGCCGAGCAGATGTTCACTGCCGGTCATGCGACGACGCGCAACCTGATCGGCAATGCTGTACTAGCGCTGCTGCGGAATTCCGCGCAACTCGCGCGGCTGCGCGAGAATCCGGCTCTGATCGAGGGAACGATCGAAGAGACGCTCCGTTACGATCCGCCGACGCAGGCGCCTTCGCCGCAGATCGCGCTTGAGGATGTCGAGGTTGGCGGGCGCACGATTCGAGCGGGCGAGCGCGTCTCGGTGCTGCTCGGCGCCGCCAATCGCGATCCTGCGCGATTTGCCGAGCCCGATCACTTCGATATCACGCGCGCCGACAACGAGCATCTGAGCTTCAGCCACGGAATTCACTTCTGCGTAGGCTCGGCGGTCGCGCGTCTTGAAGCGCAGATCGCGGTCGGAGCGCTGGTGGAGCGAATGCCGTCGTTGCGGCTGGCGACCAACGAATTCAAATGGCACAAGATGGGCCGCTTCCGCGGCCTTGTCGCGCTCCCCGTCGAATTCTGATCCTGCCCTCTCGATGTTGACTTGATCGCGACACTTTGGTGACCTTCGCCGATGGACACCTTCGGACCATCCACTTACGGCGACAAAGTCGCAGACGTTTACGACAGTCTCACATTTCGCGTGACGCAATTTACCGATGCCTGCGTCGAGTTTCTCGCCGGTCACGCAGGCAGGCGGCGCGTGCTCGAATTGGGCATCGGGACGGGCAGAATCGCGCTGCCGCTCGCGGCGCGGGGGTTGAAGGTCCATGGTATAGACGCGTCAGAGAAGATGGTCGCGCGCCTGCGCGAAAAACCCGGCGGCGCTGACATCCCGGTTGAGATTGGCGATTTCGCCGATGTCAAAGTCGGCGGCAAATTCTCCCTCATTTATGTCGCGTTCAACCCTTTCTTCGCACTGCTCACACAAGATCGGCAGGTGCGATGCATGGAAAGGGTGGCGCGTCATCTTAGCGACGATGGCGTTTTCGTCCTCGAAGGCTTCGTGCCCGACCTCACGCGCTTTGATCGCGGGCAGCGCGTTGGCGCTCTCGAACTGTCAACCGATGACGTACGATTCGAGATTTCGACGCACGATGCCGCGCGGCAACACACGCGCTCGGTGCACGTGGCGTTGAGCGAACAGGGGGTGAAGCTTTATCCGATCGAAATTCGCTACGCCTGGCCCGCCGAGCTGGATTTAATGGCACGGCTCGCCGGGATGCGGCTGCGCGCGCGCTATGGCGGATGGAATCGCGAGCCGTTCGATGCGTCGTCGCAGTTCCATGTATCGCTCTACGAGCTTGTTCCGAAGCCTTCACCGCCCCAACCCGCGAAGAGGCGTTCATCGAAACGAGCTGCGCGGCGGCGCGCTTGACTGTGATCGCGATCATGCGGGCTAATGCGGCATGAGCACGATCGAGGAACGATTTCGCGCCGCCACCGCCAGGTCCGCGGCGCTCGCGGCACGCGCCGAGCGTGTGATGCCGGGCGGCGACACTCGCACGACGACGTTTCATCGGCCCTACCCGCTCACGATGCTGCGCGGCGAAGGTCCGTTCCTGTGGGACGCCGACGGCAATCGCTACGTCGATCTGATCGGCAACTACACGAGTCTCGTGCACGGCAACGCGTATCCGCCGATCGTCGAGGCGGTCACGAAGACGGTGCGCGGCGGAACGGCGTGGCCGGCGCGATCGGAAGCCGCGATTGAGCTCGCCGAGCTTCTGTGCTCGCGCGTCGAGTCGATCGAGCGCGTGCGGTTTTGCAATTCTGGCTCCGAGGCTGGGATGCTCGCAGCACAGCTCGCGCGCCGGCTCACTGGCCGGAAGCTCATCGTGATGGCGCGCTACGGCTACCACGGCTCTTACGACGACCTCGAGTTGGGACTGGCAGGCCATGACGGCGAGGAGACGCTGCTCGGCGAGTTTGGCGACGCATCGTCATTTGAGCGCGTGCTCGATGAGCGCGGCAAAGAGATTGCCGCGGTCTTCCTCGAGCCGGTGATGGGATCGGCGGGCGTGGTGACACCGCCGCCTGGATTCCTCGAGCGCGTTGCGAATGCGACGCGAAAAGCGGGCGCGCTATTCGTGATCGACGAAGTGATCACGCTCAGGCTCGATGAAGGCGGGGCGCAGAAGATGCTCGGCGTGCGCCCCGACATCACGATGATGGGCAAGATCATCGGCGGCGGATTTCCGGTCGGTGCGATCGGCGGCAGCGCGGAGATCATGAAGGCGTTCGACCCGAGCCAGCGGGGCGCAATGTTCCATTCCGGTACCTTCAACGGAAATCCGGTGACATGCGCCGCGGGTGCGGTATCCGTGCGCGAACTGACGCAGGCGCGAATCGACAAAATGGACGCGCAGGCGAAGCGGCTGGCGGCCGAGCTCGCTCGCATCGCGCGCGATCTGGAACTGGCGTTTTCGGTGCGCCAGTGCGGGTCGCTGACGAATATCTTCTTCACGCGCGAGCCGCCGCCCGCCACGATCGCGCGCGAGGATAGCCGCGCGATCGCGAACTTTCACCTGGCGGCGCTCAATCACGGATTGTTCTTTGCCGCACGCGGCTTGATTGCGCTCTCGACCGTGATCAGCGACGAGCTGCTCAGCGAGATTTGCGAGCGCGCCGCCGATGCGATGGCCGACCTCGCAGGCGTGAGCTGAATCTAAGGTTTCTTGCGCAACAAGCGGCCGAGCGGATCGACGAAACCCTCGAGTTCGTCCCAGCGCGCGCGGATCACGCGCCGCCGTTCCAAATGATTCATGACCTCGAGGCGGATTCCATCCGGATCGTTGAAGAACACCGCGTAGTAGTCGGGCGCGTACTCGGGGCAGTGGCGAGGCCCGTCGATCGCGATTCCGATTAAACTGAGAGCGCGCGCGGCTTCATCGACCGCGGCGTCATCCGCCGCGCGCATACAAAGATGATGAAGCCCGGGCGCGTATGGCTCATGATTGCGATCGATCATATGCGCCGGTCGAATCGTGATCTGAAAATCGCGGTTGCAATAATGACAGTGCGGCTCGCTTGCGATCGGCGCCGTGCTCTTGCGAAAACCAAGCGCTTGCATCACAGCGTCGTAGAATCTTTCCGAGCGCTCAAAATTCGAGACTGACAGATAGATGTGATCGATCGCCGTCAGATCCACAGCCATCATTCCAGTCTGGCACCGAGATAAGCGCCGCTCAAACGATCATCGATAACGAGCGCGTTACCTCGAATACGCTAATCGATGCGCTGCCTTCAGAACCCGACATTCTGTAACAAAAACTTCCGCGTTGCGAAAATATCGAATCATCTACCCTTCATTCGCGCGGGTTAGATTGCGCGCGCTCGGTCGCTCGACGCGATCGTGCACCCACATCGGGAGGAGGAAATTTGAGGATGCGAGCAAAAAAGCTGCTCGCGTGCGCCACCAGTGCGCTCGCGGGGATAACGTTCACAACTGCGCCGCTGCTTGCCGGCCCTATCGTGTTGGGCGGCGGATCAGGACCAGCCACGGCGACGCCGATCAAACACGTGGTGGTGATTTTCGGCGAGAACATTTCATTCGATCACTATTTCGGGACCTACCCTGCTGCCACCAACCCCGGTGGCGAGCCCAAATTCAACGCGCTGCCGGGCACGCCGAGCGTCAATGGTCTGACGTTCGGCTTGGTCACCGAAAATCCGAACTTCACCAACACCGCCAACAATGTCACGTCGGGTGGCATCACCAGCGAGGCGGCCAATCCGTTCCGTCTCGATCGCTCGCAGGCTGCGACATCGGATCAGGACCACGACTATGGCCCTGAGCAGATGGCCTTTGACAATGGACTGATGGACCTCTTTCCGCTGTCGGTTGGCGTTCCTGGACCCCCGCCGAGCAGTCCGGCGCAGGCCACCACCAAAGCGCTCACGATGGGCTACTACGACGGTAATACGGTTACCGCTTTGTGGAACTACGCTCAGAACTTTGCGCTGAATGACAACTCTTATGGTTCGACCTTTGGGCCCTCAACGCCGGGGGCGCTCAACCTGGCTTCGGGGCAGACCAACGGCGCCTTCGATGACACTAATCCGAGCGGCGCATTAATCGGGGACGGCAACGGTGGACTTACCGACATCAGCGACGCGGACCCGGCCGGGGATATGTGCTCGACCACGAGCGGCGAAACCTTCAAGATGGGCGGGCAGAATATCGGCGACCTTCTGACCGCTGCCAACGTAAGCTGGGGGTTCTTCGAAGGCGGCTTCAACCTTAGCCTGACAAACCCCAACGGCACGACCGGATGCAAGCGCACCACGAAATCGGCCATCACAGGATCCACCAAGGCCGACTACATCCCACATCATCAGCCGTTCCAGTACTACGCGACGACGGCGAACCCCAATCACACGCGTCCGACTTCGACCGCGATGATCGGCCGTAATGGTGATGCTGCAAATCATCAATACGACATCAACGATTTCTATACGGCGGTCTCGGCCGGCAACTTTCCCGCGGTCAGCTTTCTCAAGGCTCCCGGGTTTCAGGATGCTCACGCGGGCTATTCCGATCCGATCGATGAACAGACCTTCGTCGTCAACGTGCTGAACTTCCTCCAGCAAAGACCAGAGTGGAGTTCGACCCTGGTAATCATCAATTACGACGATTCGGACGGTTGGTACGACCATCAGATGAGCCCGATCATCAACCAGTCGACGACCGAAGCTGATGCGCTGACTGGTCCGGGCGCCTGCGGCAAGGGCACCAACAGCGCGCTGCCGGGTGTGAGTGCGAGCACGCTCCATGCGCAGGGCCGTTGCGGCTACGGACCGCGTCTGCCGTACATGGTGATCTCGCCCTTTGCCAAGCAGAATTTCGTCGATCACACGCTGACCGATCAGAGCTCGACGATTCGCTTCATCGAGGACAACTGGCTCAAGGGCGAGCGTCTTGGCGGCGGTTCGTTCGACGCGATTGCGGGGCCGATTACCAACATGCTGAACTTCAGCAAGAGCTCGCTGTTTCCGGTTTTCCTTGATCCCAACACGGGCCAGCGGGTACTTTTCGCGCCTAAGGTTACGTTCTAATCAGGCTGGATTAGGTAGATCGCCCTGACCCGACGGGTGCCGATGAGGCACCCGTCGTTTTTTATGTTAAACAGGATCCGAGGTGATCGTGAGACTGAATCGACGCGAATTCCTGAAGAAAACCGGAATACTCACTGCGGCTGCAGCGCTGCATACGGTAGCGCAAGACCAGGTTCGCGTCCGGCCAGCATTCAATGGCGCGTCGCTCAAACCGTTTGTCGACGCGCTGCCGCTGCCTCCCGTCGCGCACCGCACTGGCACTCGTCCCGATCCCGATCCCGATTCGCATCGCGAGGTACCATTCTACCGCGTCTCGATGCGTGAGTTCGATATGCAATTGCATCGCGATCTCCCGCCCACCCGGATGTGGGGCTACAATTCAAGCTTCCCCGGGCCCACGATCGAGGCTCGAACCGGATCTCCGCTGATCGTGGAATGGTCAAACGACCTGCCGCGCAGGCATTTCCTACCGATTGACTATCATCTCCACGGCGCCGAACGAGACCAGCCTGAAGTGCGGGCCGTAGTTCACGTCCACGGTGCGAAGGTGCGCGCGCATAACGATGGCTATCCGGAAGACTGGTACGAATCGGGCAAATCCGCCGTCTATCATTATCCGAATCAGCAGGACGCGGCGGTCCTCTGGTACCATGACCATGCGATGGGCATCAATCGGCTGAATATATTCGCGGGATTAGCCGGTGCATATATTATACGCGACGACTTTGAGGACTCATTGCATTTGCCGCGGGGGGAATATGAAATCCCATTAGTCATTTGCGATCGGATGCTCGACACCAAGGGACAATTATATTATCCGGATTCACTAAAGCCCGGGGCGCCGTGGATTGCGGATTTTTCCGGCGACATATTACTAGTCAACGGCAAGGTTCGGCCTTATCTCGACGTCGAGCCGCGAAAGTATCGATTTCGGTTCTTGAATGTCGCGAACTCGCGCTTTTTCAATCTGGCGCTTTCAAACAAGGAGCCGCTGATTCAGATCGGCAGCGACCAGGGATTGCTGGCGGCCCCGGTGCAGCTACCTAAGCTCCTGATTGCGCCCGCGGAGCGCGCCGATCTTGTGATCGACTTCGCCAAGTATCGCGGCCAGGAGATTTTCCTCTTCGACTCGAACCAACCGCTGATGCAGTTCCGCGTGAAGAGCGGCGCGCCCGATTCGACTCCGCTGCCCGGCGCGCTGCGCCCGGTACCCAGGACGGAAGAATCGCTCGCCAGGAAAAATCGAATGCTCTCGCTCGACGAATGGAGCGACCGTTTCGGCGATTCGATGATCATGCTTCTCAATGGATCGCGCTGGCATGATCCGATCACCGAAAAACCGCTGCTCAATTCGGTGGAAATCTGGAACCTGATCAACACCACTGACGATCCGCATCCGATTCATCTGCACCTGGTGCGATTCCAGGTGCTCGACCGCCGCCGCTTCGACAAATTTCAATATCAGTTGAAGAATACGCTGCGCTTCATGGGCGATCCGATGCCGCCTGCCCCCAATGAGGCCGGCTGGAAGGACACTGTGCGCGCCGAATCCGGTGCGGTAACGCGGATCATCGTGCGCTTCGAGGGCTACGCGGGCCGCTACGTGTGGCACTGCCACAACCTCGAGCATGAAGATAACGAGATGATGCGGCCGTACGAAGTCGTCGCGACTGCCGCGGAATCCGATCGAGTCGCCGCGGCAGCGCCCGCCGCGATTCCGATTTGCTACAAGGGCAATCTGCTGCGCTGATCGAACATTACGCGGCTTGCATCTCCGACGTGCAGTGCCCGCATCGGGTGGCGGCGAGCGGAATCACATTCTTGCAGAACGGGCATTCCTTGGTGGTCGGTGCGGCCTTGTCAGCGCCGGTCAGATGGTTGACCCACTTCACGAGCAGGAACACGGCGAAGGCGATGATCAGGAAATCGATCACGGTGTTGATGAACGCGCCGTAGTTGAGCGTGGCCGCGCCCGCCGCCTTGGCCTGCGCGAGAGTGTCGTAATGCTTGCCCGACAGGTTGATGAACAATCCCGAGAAATCGACCTTGCCGAGCAGCAGTCCAATCGGCGGCATGATGAGATCCGCGGTGAGCGAGCTCACGATCTTGCCGAAGGCGCCGCCCACGACGAAGCCGACGGCCAGATCGATCACGTTGCCGCGCATCGCGAACTGCTTGAATTCAGACATTATCGACATGATCGAAGTTCCTCCCGGTTCTCGCCTACAAGAGCATCGCGATCGCCGCAAGTAAATTGGCGGCGGTGAATTTCAGACCAAAGATCGGCGCGCGGCTTAGAATCCGTAGCGGAAAATGTCGGGATGCGATTCGGCGTAGGCCTGCGCAAACGCAAGCTGCGCCTCGCTTTCGGCGTGGATCTCGAACATCGGCTCGCCGCGCGCAGTCACGTCTCCGATCTGCTTGAGGAGTCTGACGCCGGCCGCCACGTTGGCGGGAGCGCCGGCGCGTTTGGCGACGCGCGCGATCTCCCAGCAATCGATCTCGCGGATACGCCCGTCGAACGATGCGCCGATCGCGCGCTTGAACGCGGCCTCGGGCGGAAACTCGCGCGCGCCCTGTACGCGGACGATCTCGTTGAACTTGTCGAGCGCCGCGCCCGAATCGAGAATCCGCTCCGCGGTGCGATACCCGGCTGCGGGGGCCACGGCGCCCGTGATCTCGAGCAGGCGAGCCGCCAGGTAGAGCGACTTCTCGCGCAGATCGCCTGGCGCTCCCTGCTCGCGCCGCAGCACAGACAGAACGTCGAGCACTTCCAGCCGCGGACCGATGCCGCGTCCCACCGGGCCGCGCGCCTCGGTGATCACGACTTCGACATGCAAATCGATCTCGGAGCCAACGACACGGAACAGGCTTGCGAGCCGTTCGGCATCGGCATGTGACCGCACCTTGGCGGTCTCGCCGACCGGAATGTCGATCAGAACGTGAGTAGCGCCGACGGTTTTCTTCTTCGCGAGGATCGAGGCGACCATCTGCGTCTCGCTGTCGATCTCCATCGGGCGTTCGACTGTAATCAGGATGTCATCGGCGGGCGCGAGTTCGAGGGCGCCGCCCCATGCAATGCAGCCGCCGGTCTGGCTGACGACTTGCTTGAGGCGCGCCGGCGGCAATGCGACCTCGGCCAGCGTCGCCATCGTGTCCGCGGTTCCTGCCGGACTCGTGATCGCGCGCGACGAAGTCTTGGGCGTGCGCAGGCCGTGCGCGGCAAGGATTGGAACGACGACCATCGTCGTGCGATTGCCGGGGATACCACCGACGCAGTGCTTATCCGCGATCGGGCCGGGACCGAAGTCGATACGCGTGCCCGTGCCGATCATCGCGCGGGTGTAGTCCACCAGCTCCGCCGGCTCCATCGGCCTCATCGCGCACGCCAGCACGAACATCGAAAGCTCGACGCGCGAGTATCGGCGCCGCACCACGTCGGCCAGGATCGCGTCATACGCGGCACGATCGAGGCGCGCGCCGCGCAGCTTGTTGCGCACCAGATCGACGCTGCGCGGCGACACCGCGAGAGTCGCCTGAACGAGAGCGCCTTCGGCGAGACCAAGATCGCGAAACGCCTCCTCGGAGAGGCCAATCTCGTTGGCCTTGACGAGCTCGTCGCCGCAGAAATTGATCACGCCGGTAACTTCGTGTGTAGCGCCGCTCTGCGGATCGGCTCCGAACACGTAGGCGCGGTCCAGAGGATTGAAGCCGAGATTGCCGGCCTGCACCGCCTGACGATGGATGACGATCACGTGCTCGCGGAGCGTATCGAGCGGCAGATGTTTCACGCGGAACATCGCATCCGGCCTCAATCGATACGCACCGCTTCGAGGTGCCTGGGCACGACCGCGTTCCAGCCGAGCTGGTGTCGAATCTCATCACGCAGGGCGGTGGCGGCGGCCGGCTCGCCGTGAACGACGTAGCAGGTCGAAGGAGCGTGCGGCGCGGTCCGCAGCCATCCGATGAGCTCGGCCTGGTCGGCATGCACCGAAAACGCCGGCACGTTGACGATCTCGGCGCGCACCGCGATGTAGCGGCCCAGCATCTTGATCGTCTTATCGCCGTTGAGCAGCGAGCGCCCGCGCGTGCCGTCAGCTTGATAGCCAACGAGGATAACGGTGTTGCGCGGATCGGGAAGCCGGTTCGCCAGGTGATGCAGCACGCGGCCGCCGGTCGCCATTCCGGACGCGGATATGATGATCATCGGTCCGTGGAGAGCGTTGAGGGCGATCGACTCATCGACACTGCGAACCTGGGTGAGATTTCCTGGATCAAGATCGGCGGCGCTGACGTCGCTGCGGATTTCGGCGGAACGTTGCGCAATGCTACCCGTGTAAATTGCGAGCGCCGCCAAGGCCATCGGACTGTCAACGTAGATTGGAAGTTGCGGGATGCGGCCTTGCTGCGCCGCCTTGCGGATGTAGTGCAGCACAACCTCGGTGCGATCGACGGCGAACGACGGCACGATGATCACGCCGCCACGCTCAGCCGTGCGCACGATCGCCTGTTCGAAATTCTTGAGCGATTCGTCGTCGTCGTGCCGGCGATCGCCATAGGTCGATTCGACAACGATCACATCGGCGTCCGGAACCGGCGACGGTGCATGCAGAATCGGATGACGCGGGCGGCCGAGGTCGCCGCTGAATAGCACGCGACGCTTCTTCCGCTGGTCGATTTCGACAAGGATCGACGATGCGCCGAGGATATGGCCCGCAAAGCGGAACGTCGCACTGATCCGCGGCGCCACCTCGATCGTTTGCTCGAAGGCGACCGCGGAAAAATGCTTCAGCGCATCGAGCGCATCCTCTTCGGTGTAGAGCGGGCGCGCCGGCGTATGCTTGGAGTAGCCACGCCGGTTGGCATACTGCGCCTCTTCTTCCTGCAGATGGCCGCTGTCCGGCAGCACGATACGCGCCAGGGCCTGTGTCGTTGGCGTCGCAAGCACGCGGCCGCGGAACCCATCGCGGCACAGCCCTGGGATATATCCGCTGTGATCGAGATGCGCATGGGTGAGCATCACGGCGTCGATCCCAGCGGGCCGCACCGGGAACTTGTCCCAGTTCCTGAGGCGCAATTCCTTGAGCCCCTGGAAGAGGCCGCAATCGACGAGCGCGCACGACGCGTCGGTCGTCAGCAGAAACCTGCTGCCGGTGACGGTGCCTGCGGCGCCGAGAAATCGCAGCATCGGAACGAAGGTGCGTGGTTTGTCACTCATGACGGTTTTCTCAGACGATCCGCGAACAGGGGCGCGCACCAGATCGCGTTCGTCGGATGCGGAATTGTATCGCATGACAGGACGCGATGAACGCCCGCGCGATGGACGGTCGCGAGCGCGCCAGTGGCGAAAATCGCATGGACGACGAGCGCATCGACGCGCACGACGCCGTGGGCGCGCAGCGCGCGAGCCGCCGCGGCGAGCGTCGCACCGCTGCTCGCGATGTCATCGACGATAACCGCGTGGCGCGCACGAATCGGCTCGAAGTGAACGCGTACCCGCCGATCGCCGAACCGTTCTTTCGACCCCACGGCGTGGTCGATTCCTGCGGCGCGCGCGATCGACTTCACCCAGCGCGCCGATTCCTCGTCGGGGCCGACGACGATCGCGCGGCGGGCGTTGCGGCGAATCCATCCTGCAATCGCGGGTGCGGCGGATATGTTGACGGCCCGGCATCGAAAGACCTCGCGGAGTGAGTGCACGCGATGCAGATGCGGTTCCATCGTGAGCACCGCATCGAAGCTCGTGCTGAGAAGATCTCCGATCACGCGCTGCGAAATCGGCTCGCCGGGATGAAAGACCTTGTCCTGCCGCATGTACGGCAGGTAGGGAACAACAAGGGTGACGCGGCGCGCGCCCGCCTCGCGCAAGGCGTTGGCGGCAAGGATCGTCTCGAACAATTTGCAATCAGGATCGGCGAGGGAGCGAACCAGGATTGCGTCGCGATCGGTCTGCGCCACGCGGACCAACGTTTCGCCATCGGGAAAGCGACGCACCGCGACCCCAGCGAGCCTTTCTTGCGCGGCGCGCGCGAGACGCCGCGCGAAGCCGTAGCTGTCGTCGAACGCGTGCACCCGCGCAGCGCTGGGCGACGCGGAGGAACGCTGCTGAGGCGCGTGCGAATTAGGCTGCGGGGTCGAGTGCCTCACCGATCGCAGCGGCGCTCCGCGCTGCAGGGCGACGGACCTCGCTTGCGAGACCGAGGCGCTCGAGCGCAACGATCAGCATCCAGCCCGCATCGGGCTGACGCCAGTTCCATCCGAGTCGCGCCGAGCCTGGGCGCGCGTGATGATTGCGATGCCAATTCTCGCCCTGGAACAGATGCACCAGCATGAGCCATCCGACATTGCGGCTCGAGTCCTGACCCGGCTGAATGCCCGGTTCGGTATGGCAGATGCTGTTGACGAAGCTTTGCGCGTGCAGCGCGAAGCAGAGCCGGATCGCGCCGATCCAGAAAAACGCCGCCCAGCCGAAATAGAGACCACCGAGGTAAGAGAGCGCCAGTATCGGCCCCTGAGCTGCGCGCCACACGCGATAAGACACGCCCCTCATATCGCCGCAGTAGCGATCGATGGGCGCCTTGGTCATCTGCCACAGCCAGCGCAGATGCGACCACCAGAAACCGCCCCACATTGGACTCGAGATATCCTCGGGCGTGTCGGCCTTGGCGTGATGCAACCGATGATGCGCGGCCCACGAGAGCGGATTTCCCGAGCCGTTGAAGACCGCAAAGAAGATGAGCAGGTTCTCAACCCAGGGATTCAGCGTGAGAGAACGATGGGCAATCGTACGATGGTATGCGACGGTCGTACCGAGTCCGCCGAGGAACATCAGGACGAGAGCGGGGATCAAGACGCGGAGCGGCGGTATCGGATACAACACGAGGCCGACGAGCGCAGTCACATGAATCAGGGTGATCCAAAAAAGAATCGGCGCGCCGTGCTTGTCGGTTCGATACCAAGGCTGCTCCCAGGCGGCGGGCAAAGATGTGCGGTTCACTTCTATATAATCTGTCGGTTGATTCATTTCACCTTGTGGTCATCTCCGCGCGCACGCCTGACGTGCTGGGGAGACTGGTCGATCTGGCACGATGTTCTCGGGGAACTTTTCAGAGCGGTCGTCAGCCGGATTGTTCACGCGCAGACTATAGGATCGCGCGTAGGCAAACCATCCCCACCTGCGACCGCGGGGCGCTATTTCTGCTGAATCGATTCGACGTAGCTGACGACGGCGGCGATTCGTTGCTTTACCTTGGCGTCGCTCTCTGGCGTGAATTCCTGACCTTCGGGCTGCATCGTTACGCCCCAGAACGGCATATTGAGCCGCTCGTGCGAGGGGATCTGCTTGCGGCCGTCGATCGCGTCGGTGACTTCTTCCTTGGGAAACGTGCCACCATTCTTCGTGGTCAGCAACGTGAGGTCCGGCGGATGGATTCCGGGAATCGTGTAGAGCGCCGGGCCGTTGCCCTTGCCGTCGGCGCCGTGGCAACTCGCACAGTTCTGATCGTAATCGGCTTTGCCGGGAGTCTCGGCCAGCGCGGCGCGCGCGCCGAACTGGATCGCGATCGCGACCGCGAGGCCAACGGCGGTGCAAGTCAGAGAGCTTCGTCTCACGGGAACCTCGGTCATGCAAAAGGTCATCAGCGTTATCGCCCCAGCCATGGCCCGAGCGCAAGACCGATCGCGCCGCCGCCGAGCACGAGCCAGGTCGAGTTCACACGGTACCGCAGCAATGCGATCGCACTGAGCGCGGCGAGCATCAGCGTGATCCAATCGACGATCGCATCGCGGCCAAGATAGTACGTCACGGCGACCATCAGGGCCCATGCGCCGACGTTCACGCCGTCGAGAAAAGCGCCCGCGAGCGGAGAGCGCCTTACGTGCGGAATCAGCGGGCCGCTGATACTGACGAACACGAACGACGGCAGGAAGATTCCAAGCGTCGCGACGATCGCGCCCGGCACGCCGCCAAGCAGGTATCCGATAAAGGTCGCAGTGGTGAACACCGGCCCGGGCGTGATTTGTCCGACCGCGACCGCGTCGAGCAGTTGCGCGTTGCTGAGCCAGTGCAATCGCTCGACCAGGTCGGTGCGGATGAACGCGAGCAGCACGTAGCCGCTGCCGAACAAAATCGATCCAACCTTGAGGAAAAACAGGAACAGCTTGGTGAGGCTGAAGGGCACCACCGCCGCGCCGGCACCGAGCGCGGCAAGCGAGGGTATCGCGATACTCGCACGGATGCCGCCTTTGTCCATCGCGCCTTTGATCGCGATCATCACAAACCCGCCGCCGAGCAGTACGACCAGATCGTTCACCTGGAGCATCGCCGCCACGAGCGATAGCGCCGCGAGCGCGCCGAGAATCCGCGATCTGATCGCGGTTTTGCCCAGACCCCACAACGCTTGCAGCACCACCGCGATGATCACCGGCTTCACGCCATAGAGCAGGCCGCGCACCGACGGCATCGCGCCGAACCGCACATACGCCCACGCCACGGCGAGCACGATCAGCACGGCCGGAACGATGAAGCATGCGCCTGCGACGACCAGGCCCGCGAATCCCGCCTGCTGATGGCCGATATGAATCGCCATCTCGGTCGAATTGGGACCCGGGATGAGATTCGTGGCGCCGAGCATGTCGAGAAAATACTCGCGCGAAAGCCATCGCCGGCGGCGCACGACTTCGTCTTCCATCATCGCAATATGCGCGGCCGGCCCGCCCATCGCCGTCGTGCCGAGGCGCAGGAAGAGCGTCGCAAGCTCGCGCAGCGTCGTGCCGTGCGTGGCGGAGTCGGTCTGCGTCTGTGAAACTTCGCTCATGTCGCGAGCGGCATCATATCAAGGGCGCGAATCTACGAAGCAAAAGTTCTTGCTTGAGAGCTACAAATTCTATGTTCTGTTAGCCACGTTCAGAGTCGTCGCGAGGCTTTTATGGCATCGGAAATGAAACAGCGCGTGGTTCGGGCTTCCAACATGAACTTCACCGTGCTCGAGCAGGGTGACGGTCCGCTGGTGCTGTGCCTGCACGGCTTTCCCGACACGGCGCATTCGTTCCGCCATCAGCTACCGGCCTTTGCCGCCGCGGGATTTCATGCCGTCGCGCCGTTCATGCGCGGATATCATCCGACCGAGCCCGCGCCCGACGGCCGCTATGATTCTCCGGTGCTGTCCGAAGACGCGCTCGCGTTGATCGATGCGCTCGGCTACAAGGACGCGTTCATCTTCGGCCACGATTGGGGCGCGGTCGCCGCGTATGGCGTCGCGGCCGCCGCACCGGATCGCGTGCGCAAGCTGGTCACCGCCGCGGTGCCGTATGGCAATCGTCTGTTTCAAGCGTTCGTTGCCGATTACCCGCAGCAGCGCCGCTCCTGGTACATGTTCTTTTTCCAGACCGCGTTGGCCGAGGCTGCGGTCGCGCAAAACGATTTCGCGTTCCTGGAAAAGATGTGGTCGGATTGGTCGCCGGGATGGAACTGGACGCGCGACGATATCGAGGCGCTCAAGCAAAGCTTCCGCGCCGGCACCACGACCAGGAACGCGATCGAATATTATCGCGCGACGCTCGGCCCGGTGCTGCGGATGCCGATCGATCCAGCGCAGATGCGGGCGATGACGCCGACTCCGATCAACGTTCCCGCGCTGATGGTTCACGGCCGCGATGACGGATGTATCGGCGTCGATATGCTCGAAGGGATGGCGGCGCACTTCCCGCGCGGACTCAAGATCGAAATCGTTCCGGAAGCCGGCCATTTCGTGCATCAGGAAAAGCAGGATTTCGTGAACTGGCTGGTGCTCGATTTCCTGAAATCATGACGAGCTGTTGAGGCCATTGCGCAGCGGCAGCCGAAACAGCGCGTACGCCATGATCGCAGCGAGGAGCAGCACGTTGATCGCCGAGGCGGTCACGATCGGCCACGCCGCATGGTCCGAAAAAAATGTCGAAGTGTCGGCCAACCACTTCATGAAATATAGATTGTAGAACGAGGTCGCGGTCAGAATGGCGAAGCTTGCCGCAAGGAAGCGCGACTCGAATGCGAGCGGCACCAGGAACACGAGCGGATAGTAAACGTATCGCTCGTGCATCCGCGGCGCCAAGGTGTACAGCGCAAACATCGCGATGAACGTCGCGAGCATCACGGCCGTTGCGTTTCGCGCCCGCCACACGAGAAACAGCACCACGGCGAACGCGCCGAGTAGCATAGAGATTCCGAGCGCGTAGTATGAAACGAATCCGACCCGCGTCGAGTCGGGGGTTTCGAGACCGCCCAGCATCGCATGGAGATTGAATGCGCCGACCGAGGCGTCGGTGAAGCGCCCGCCGAGGCTCTGATAGACCTCGATCATGCGATGGATCGAATGGCCCGCATCGTAGGGCAGCACGCCGATGATGAATGCGCCGACCGACAGCGCCGCGCAAATCGCGGTCTCGGTCAGGCCGGTGTTGATTAGCGTCCAGAGTCCGAGCGGCGGAATCATCGCGACCGCCTGCGGCTTGGTGAGCAGCGCGATACCCGCGGCGATCCATCCGAGACGATATTGTCCGCGAAGAATGAGAAACGCCGCCACGAGCATCGCGAGCGCGACGACCGCATCGCTCTGGCCCCACACTACGGTGTCGAAGATGAGCGTCGGGTTGGCGGCGAAGAGCAGCATCGCCACGAAGCCGCGCCATCCGCGCCCGCGCCCGGCATAGGCGAAAAGAAGCGTGAGCCCTGTCACGAGGCTCGCAATAAGCGGCGGCGTCTCGACCAGTACGCGGAAGGCGTTGTAACCAGGCTCGATGACCTGCCCGAGCCATCCTGAGAGCCACAGCAGGTAGAGCGATCCGGGGGGATACGAATCGACCGGCAAGCCTTGATCGTAAATCCTGCGCGGGCCGAGCGCAGCGGCGAGTATCGAGCGGTTGGTCTTCGCCAGCGCATCCCAGAAATAGCCCTCGAAATGAAACAGACCGACGAACTCAATTACGGTGATCGCGAGCAGCACGACAATGCCGGCAATCATCGCGGGCGTGGGATGCGCGAGCGCGGATCTCCAGATGATCGCCAGGCAGACCGCGAAAGCGCCGAGCAGAAAGAGGCCGCAGAGAATTCCGAGCGGACGCTGATAGTCGATGGCGTTGAGTGGCGACACGTGGGCCATCGCGATCGTGCTCAAGTCGTAGACGTTCGACGCGTCCGCGGAAGGAGCCGCGATCGATTCAACTCTCAGATCGCGAAAGTATGCGCTGCCCGAGCCTTGGGTGTGCTCCTCGCCCGCTTGCAGCAGGATTTGAGTGATTTGTCCCCAGCGCTCGACTTTGAGGTAGAGCACCAGCGGCGTCCATGCGCTGGTGCCGTGAATTTCGTTTGAGACGAGCCGCGCGCCGCGAAAGGTTTGCACTGCGAGCGTCGCGCCGGCGCCAGGCGGAATTGCATCATCGACGCGGGCGAATGCGCTCACGCGATACCATCCGGGCCCAAGCATCATCGCCTGCCGCCACGTCGCATAGTTCAGGACATGGCTCACGATCGAGACCTGGTAGCCGCCGGCGGTGCGGCTCCAGCCGAAGTCGGCCTCCTTATGATGCATCGCGGCGGCGTACCAGCCTTGCACTTGGCCGCCTGAACCCTTCGAAAAATCGGCGTTGAAAATCGGCATGGCGTCGGCAAATGCGGGCGCCGCCGTCACGACGGATCCGCACAGGGCGCACGCAACGAGCGCGATCAGTAGCGCTCCGAACCGCAGAGTGGACATCAGTGAATCGTAGTCACGCTACCAGTCCCTCAGCGCGAAGCACATAGCGATGCGCTCGCGAGCGGTACAAAGGAAACTTGAAGCCCCGCCATGCAACTGGGCAATGATGCTTTGTAGGTGATCCCTCTCGACTACGATCGCGAGAGCATTGAGGCGCTCACATGAACGAATCCAGACGCGGGCCGATCCTGACGCTGTGCACTTTCCTGTTTCTGCTGATGGCGTTTTCGGATTTTGGCAAACCGTTTGCGCATAATCCGCGGGTGGGACTGGTGTTCTTCGGAATCCGGTTACATGACACGATCGATCGGGTGATCGCGCCGCTCTTTGGGCTCTATCTTTTGATCTATGCAGCGGGGATTTGGCGGATGAAGTGGTATGCGCTGCCGCTGGCGTGGATTTATGCCGCCTACGTGGTTTCCAACATGATCCTGTTTCGCGTGCGCAGCCCGCAGCTCGATGTCGAACACTCGCTCGGCTTTGTGATCGCCTACTTCATTATCGCGGCGGGCGTCACGTGCGGTGCCGCTATTCTCCTGACGATACGCCGCGCCGAGCTGACCTGAGGCGGCTCAGGCGCGGACCTCGGGTAGTTCTCCGTTCGCGCGCAACTCCTGCGCGAGGATCGCGCGCAGCGCCTGGCGGGCGCGATGGAGGCGCACCTTGACGGTGTTGGTCGTCGCCTTGAGGATCTTCGCCACCTCGTCCGTATCGAGCTCTTCGATATCGCGGAGCAGCAGCACCGTTCGATAATTCTCAGGCAGCCGGTCGATGCACTTGCGGACCATCTCACGAGTGTCGCGACGTTCCAGCGGCAGATCGTCGTCGCGCACGAAACGCATCGTCTCGTCGGCCCACTGGCCGTCTTCATCGAAGCGCGGCAGCAGGCTTTCGATCGATTCCTCGGCGCGGCGGCGGCGATAGCGCAGCTGCATCAGCGACGCGTTGACGACGATACGATGCAGCCAGGTCGAGAGCTTCGCGTCGCCGGCAAAGTTGTGAACCGCTTTAAATGCGGAGATCATCGCCTCTTGCACGGCATCGCGCGCGTCCTGCTCGACGGGCAAGAAACGCCGCGCGACGGCGAGCATCCGGCCGCCGTACTTGCGGACCATCGCTTCGAACGCGTCTTCATTGCCTTCGCGCAGGCGGCGCACGAGGTCATCTTCATCGGAATAAGGATCATGGCCGTCGCGGAGCTGTTCGCCAACGAAGTTCGAGGCGCCCGAAACTTTGGCGCCCCGGCCTTCGAGGTCATGTACGACTTTCGCCGCTGCATGATCGACAAATGTCACCCCGGCGACATCAATCACCACGCGGCGATCGCCAAAGTGTGCGCCCTCGAACGAGTTGCGGAGCTCGCGGGCGTTAGCTCCAGTTAGCTGTCCTTCGACGATGAGACGCGTGGCGGCCTCGGATTGTTCGCTTCGGCTGATGCGTATCATGGGGCGCGATCAGAGCAAGGGCCGTACCGAGCACGCGCGCTGAGAAATAATCAGCAGCTGCTGGGATTATGCGAAGATCCGAGCGCGCGCTCTTCGCAAATTTGCGAGCCGCGCCATCAAATTTCGCGGATCCTCGAAATATCGCGATAGCTTCGTTGAATTCCGAGCTTCTTCATTCGGCTGCGCAAGGTGCTGGGATTCAGATGGAGCAGGCGCGCTGCGCCGGTTGGGCCATCGACGCGCCACGCGGTGCGCTCGAGCACCGACATGATGTGGCGGCGCTCGATGTCGGTTAACGAAAGACGATCATCGGCAGTAACAAGAGCCTGCGGCGGCAGCTCATGCATCGCGTCGTTCGAGATAACGACAGATGACGGGGGCACCGATCGCGCAGAATGCAGCGCGAAGTCATCGACACGTAACTCTGATCCCGGTGAGAGAATAACCGCCCGCTCGATGACGTTTTCCAGCTCGCGCACGTTGCCCGGCCACGCATACTCGCGCAACACTTCCATCGCTGCGTCCGGAACGCGCGCGATCTTGCGCCCGATCCGCGCCGCATAGCGGTCAACGAAGTAATGCACGAGCAACGGGATATCCTCGACACGCTCGCGCAGGGGAGGCACGTCGATCGGAAACACGTTGAGACGATAGTAGAGGTCCTGGCGATAGTGACCGGCGGCCACTTCGGTTTCGAGATCGCGATTGGTCGCGGCGATCACGCGGACGTTGACCTTGATCGGTTCGCGGCCGCCGACGCGATCGAATTCGTGCTCCTGCAAAACGCGCAGCAGCTTGACTTGCAGCTCCGGCGGCATCTCGCCGATTTCATCGAGAAAAATCGTCCCGCCGTCCGCCAGCTCGAAGCGCCCGATTCGCCGCTCGATCGCGCCCGTGAATGCGCCGCGCTCGTGGCCGAAAAGCTCGCTCTCGATTAGCCCGGCTGGAAGCGCCGCGCAGTTTACCTTGATCAACGGTTTGTCGCGGCGCGAGCTGCCAGCATGAATCGCACGCGCGATCATTTCCTTGCCGGTGCCGGTCTCGCCCAGGAGGAGCACCGTCGAGTCGGTATTGGCGACGAGCCGCACCTGGTCGAGCACGCGCCCGAGTTCGGGGCTGCGCCCGACGATTTCGTCCGAGTGATGCTCCTGCTTGATCTCTTCCTGCAGGTATTCGTTCTGGCGACCGAGCTGCTGGATCTCCTCGCGGGCGCGGCGTTTCTCATCGACGTCGCGCAGGATGAGCGTGTAGAGCCAGCCGTCCTGCGTAACCGCGTGCGAGATCGTCGCCTCGATTGGAAACTCGCCGCCATCGGCGCGGCGCGCGTTCAGTCCATCGGGCGCCCACACGTAGTGACCTTGGATTTCGCCCGCATCGAGCCGCTCGACGATCTCGTTATAGGAGCGGCTGAGGCCGGGGGACATAAATCGCTCGACGGGCGTGCTGATTGCATCGCTGGCCGAGCAACCAAAGATTTTCTCCGCCGCTTCGTTGAACAGCACGATACGCCCGCGCGCGTTGATCGTGATGATGGCGTCCATCGCCGAGGCGAGAATTCGCTCGACCCGTTCCCTGGCAGCCGCAATGGCGCGCTCCGCCGCCATCCGCTCGATCTCGCCGCAGGTCCGCGCCGCGCATATCTCGAGCAGCGCGATCGCGCGCGAGCCATCGGGCATCGGCTTGTCGTCCATCACGCCGATGTGCCCGATCACGCTGCCGTCATTGGCTATTAGAGGAACGCCGCAATAGCTCTCGATTTTCCAATCCGCAAGGTAAGGGGCGTCGGGATACTTCGTTCGCACGCCTTCGGCAACGTGGATAATCTCGCCGCGGAGCGCGGTCTCGCACGGACAGCCGACGAAAGGGATCTCAAAATCGTCGAGGAACTCGCCGCGGCCCCACAGCGCTCGGGTGCGGACGCGTTCAGCATATGGGATGCGCTCGGAAATGATCGCGTACTGAACGCCGAGTGCCAGCGCCATGTTCTGGACCAGGGCGCGGATGTACCCCTCGCCGACTTCGCCTTTGATTCTCTGGACGATGGTCCACAGCGCCTGGCTCTCAGACACACTAGCCGGTGGATCAATCTGCGCAGCCATAGAAGATTCGAGCCTAAGAAAGCTCTCAGAGTTCCGCTTTGCTTTGTTTATCGACTAATGGCGATAATTAAATTCGCGGAAACTTTGCACCTACGAGAGGCATCTAACGATCGAGCAGTTTTGCCGAATTTCGGGCTCAGCCCGACCAACCGGGAGCTCCATCGATAATGATTGCCTATGATCCTGAGACGAATTCCCAATTGGCGCAAGCTGCCACGCGCCGCTCGGGTGGGGAAGAGCGCGTTTCATTCTTGGAGAGACCTATGAACTGCAGGGAGTTTGTCGAGTTCATCTGTGCCTATCGCGAGGGCGAGCTTCGTGGGGAAGTTCTGCTCGAGTTCGAGAAGCACGTCGCAGGATGCAAGCCCTGCGTGGACTACCTGCGCGACTACGGAAACGTAATCGCACTGGCAAAGGGTGCTTACGCGAATCCGGACAGCGAGGTGCCCGATGAAGCTCCGGAAGAACTCGTCGATGCAGTAATGGCGGCGATCAGGCGGCAGAAGAACTGACCGGCTCAGCCTTTCCAACTGAGCCGGTCTGTTAATCTGGCTGCGAATTAGAACCAGTCGTGATGGTTCTTCTCGACCCAGTCGCGATGGTGCTTCATCCACCATTTGCGGTCATGCCAATGATGGTGGTCGTCGTAGGCGCCCCAATCGGCATGATGCTCCTGGACCCACTTGGGATCGTGCTTGCTCCACCAGCTCGCATCGTGCCATTCGTGATGCTGATCGTAATCGCCCATCCCCGGCGGATGGCCCTGTGCGCGGGCAACGACCGGCAGCACCGCAAACCCGATCGCTACAGCAGTCATTACCAAAACTCGTCGAATCTTCATCTTTAGCTCCCTTGCCACGGTTTCAGGCGCGGCGAAGTTCAAGTTCCTCACTGATTAAGCCTATGGCGATGAGCGAGCGCGTGCATCATTCGCGCTAGTAGCAAATCTATTGACTTCCGAGCGCTAATCCCGTCACGACTCGTCGTGATAATGAAAGACGCGGGGAGGCTGTTATGCGTTTCACATTGATGCTCTCCCGGGGCGAATACCGGGACTTCATCGCCATCGCACAAGCGGCGGAGGCGGCGGGATTCGCGTCCATCACGATGCCGGACAGCCTGTTCTTTCCGGTGACGACGACCTCGAAATATCCATATGCGGATACCGAAAATATTCGCGTGTACATTTCGATGACGCCGTTTATCGAACCGCTCATCGCGATGACCTGGATGGCCGCGGTGACAAAGACGCTGCGCTTCTATCCGGCGGTGATGAAAGTTCCGGTGCGCCAGCCGCTCGTGCTCGCCAAGGCGCTCAGCTCGCTTGCGGTCATATCGAATAATCGCGTCAGCTTGGGCGCTGGCCTGAGCCCCTGGCGCGAGGACTTCGCCTACAACGGGATGAACTTCGACCGGCGCGGCGAGCTGATGAACGAATCTATCGAGATCATCCGCGGCGCGATGACGGGGCAATATTTCGAATTTCATAGCCGCAACTACGATATCGGCCCGATGAAGCTGAACCCGGTGCCCGACCGTCCAGTGCCGATCCTGTACGGCGGCCATAGCAAGCCCGCGCTAATCCGCGCTGCGAAGCTATGCGACGGCTGGATCTCCGCCAACGCCGAGACGTCTGCGCTGAAGACGATGATCGACGAGCTCAACGCCTATCGCGGCGAGTTTGGAACCCTCGGCCGCAGCGACTACGAGATTCACGTCATGGACATAACCGCCAGCAAGCTCGAGGACTACAGACGCCTCGGCGACATCGGCGCGACCGACACCGTCGCGGGCTTCGTGAGCGAAGGCCAGCAGATGCTCGACGACATCCGCCGCTTCGGCGAGACAGTCATCGCGAAGTTTTAGGCGCAGAAGCGGAGCGGCGCCGCGTATTCATTTTCGCACATTGTGATCTCACTGGCGCGGTGTTCAAATTGATCGCGTGCGGCGCGATGCACCCGCGGCCGCGTCGGAGGTGTGCTGATGTCACGCGATGATTATCCGCTCGACCGCCCCTCTATCGATCGCCGCGAGTTCCTGAAGTGCGGCGCGCTGGCCGGCCTCGGCGTTGGATTCCTTGGCCTCGCCGCCGAGACCTCCGCCTCGATCAGCCCGCCGCCCAAAGTCCAGCGCTACGTTGCGCTCGGCAAGACCGGCCTCAAGATTTCTGACATTTCCTTTGGATCGAGCCGTCTGCGCGCGGGCCAGGAAGACCTCGTCAATCATGCGTTCGACGCCGGCATCAATTACTTCGATACCGCGTCCGACTACACCGATGGCGAATCCGAGACCACGCTCGGTAACGCGCTGCGCGGCAAGCGCGATAAAGTAGTGCTCACCTCCAAGACCTTCGCGATGCCCGACGATCGCCGCGATGTGATCATGTCGTCGCTCGAAGGCAGCCTGAAGCGCCTCCAGACCGATCACGTCGATATCTACTTCAACCACGCCGTTAACGACGTGGCGCGCCTCAAGAATCCCGAATGGTACGAGTTCGTCGCGCAGGCGCGAAAGCAGGGCAAACTGCGCTTCACCGCGATGTCGGGTCACGCGGGCAACCTCGGCGAATGCCTCGAATATGCGATCGACTCCGGCCACTACGACGTGATCCTGGCCGCCCACAACTTCGGGCAGGATCCGTCGTTCTTCAAACGTTATTTCCACAATTTCGATTTTATCGCCGTCCAACCCGAGCTGCCGCGGCTGCTCGCCAAGGCGAAGTCCAAGGGCATGGGCACGGTCGTGATGAAGACGCTGATGGGCGCGCGTCTCAACGACATGCGTCCATACGAGAAGGACGGCGCGACCTTCGCCCAGGCGGCGTTCCGATGGGTGCTTTCCGGAGGCAACGTCGATGCGCTGATTGTGTCGATGACGAGCCGCGAGCTTATCGACGAGTACCTGGGCGCTTCCGGAGCGCATTCAACCGCCGTCGGCGATACCACCCTGCTGCGGCGCTACATGGCGTTCAACTCAGCTTCATATTGCCGCCATGGATGCAACGTCTGCGAGAGCTCGTGTCCGAGCGAGGTCCCGATCGCTGAAGTTCTGCGCACCGGGATGTACGCACGCGACTATCGCGATATGGAGTTCGCGCGCCGCGAGTATGCGATGCTCGCGGTCAATGCCTCAGCGTGCATCGATTGCGCGGCTAAACCGTGCGCGAACGCCTGTCCGATCGGGATCCCGACGGCGGAACTGACAGCGCCAACTCACAGGCTGCTGACCTAGTTCAATAGTGCAGTTTGCATTGTTGGGCACGATGCAAATCGAAATCTGAGCTGCCTGTGCTTCGAAAATTCGAGCATTTTCGCGGCCTTTTTCCGTGGCACGCCCGCTGCTGATAGCGGCCGATGCTGCAACTGCTTCAGCGGCGCCGGAGTGCTCGCGATCGACGCGACGCTCGTCTGGCCCCCCTCCACGACCGAATGCTCAGCCATCCGAGCGAGCATCGGCATGAGTACGTCGTGAAGTCCCTGGGGCGCTTGCCCGGGTTGCTCAAACCCCATCGCTACGTCTACCTGTGCCTCCGATGCAAATGGACTTTCGTCGTCAACGATGGTCGCCGCGGCGTGATCAGCGCCGTCGATCACGATCTGGCTCCGCTGCCTGAGCATCAGGCTACCGAGCGTCTGGCGAGCTTCGGCGCCGGACCCTGTCCGAGTCTCGACATTCTGCATCACCTGCCGGTGCGTGTTCACCGCCCGTCACCGCGGCTTGCATTGGTCGATCGCCGCGCTACGCAGGAACGACGGCCCGACATTCGCCCGTCGCTCTGACCCGCTCTCAGTTTAGTCGCTAATATCTCCGCAACATTCCTGATTGCAGTATTGCAACTAAATGTAGTTCGTTGTTCCCTTCGGATACACAGCTTTTAGAGACTACCTCGATGCCAAATGCATCGGATGCACGATGCAATTAGTAGTGCGGCAGCCCCGGCGCAAAAAAACGTGAATGAAATCCAATGTATTATTCACTGGTACGGATAGTGCTCAACGGGGTCCATCATGCTTGATGTAATCGCAATTCTGGCAACTGTCGTGTTTTTTGCGATCTCAATCGCCTACGTACGAGGATGTGAAAAACTATGAACCTCGAAATGACCCTCGGTCTCGTTTGCGCTATCGCGCTGACTGTCTACCTGGTCTACGCGATGCTTCGGCCTGAGAAGTTCTGACGGAAGACTCAGATGACATCGAATGCACTTGTTCAGATCGGCTTTTTCCTGCTGCTGGTAACCGCCGTCAGCGTCCCGCTGGGACTGTATATGGCGCGAGTCTTCAGCGGCCAGCATACGTTTTTGGATCCTGTCCTTCTGCCAATCGAGAGGTTCATCTATCGCACCACCGGAGTGAAACCCGGCGTTGAGATGACCTGGCAGGAATATACAATCTCGATGCTCTTGTTCGCCTTTGTCGGGATGCTCTTGCTGTACGCGATCGAGCGTTTGCAGGGGCTATTGCCGTTCAATCCGCAAGGTCTCAGTGCGGTGGCCTCAGATCTCGCCTTTAACACCGCAGCCAGTTTCACCACTAACACGAACTGGCAGGCCTACGGCGGCGAGACCACGATGAGCTACCTGACCCAGATGGCCGGGCTGGCTTTTCACAACTTCGTCTCGGCGGCCGCAGGTATCGCGGTGGCAATCGCCGTCATCCGCGGCTTCGTCCGCAAGAGTTCGCAAACCCTCGGCAACTTCTGGTACGACCTGACCCGCACCATCCTCTGGGTTCTGCTTCCGATTTCGATCGTATTGACTCTGGTTCTGGTCTGGCAGGGAGTGCCGCAGAATCTCCATCCTTATACCCACGCCAAGACACTCGAAGGCGTCGAGCAGGTGATTGCGCAGGGGCCGGTTGCGTCCCAGGAAGTGATCAAGGAGCTCGGCACCAACGGCGGTGGCTTCTTCAACGCCAATTCGGCGCACCCGTTCGAAAATCCAACGCCCCTCACCGACATCATCGAATTGGTCGCAATCTTCGCCATCGGCGCCGGGCTGACTCATACCTTCGGCAAGATGGCAGGGGATCGGCGCCAGGGCTGGGTTCTGTTCGGAGCGATGGCGTTCCTGTTTATCGTCGGCGCCTTCGTCGCAACCTGGTGCGAGCAGAGAGGCAACCCGCAGTTCGCCGCGATGGGCATCGACCAGGCCCCGACCGCCACGCAGAGCGGCGGCAACATGGAGGGCAAGGAGGTCCGCTTCGGCATCGTCGATTCCGCGCTGTGGGCGACCGTCACCACTGACACCTCCTGCGGCGCCGTCAACTCGATGCACGACAGCTACACGCCGCTCGGCGGATTCGTGCCGCTGCTCAACATGCAGATCGGCGAAATTATCTTCGGCGGCGTCGGCTCGGGCCTCTACGGGATGCTCGTGATGGCGGTGCTGTCGGTGTTCATCGCGGGCCTGATGGTCGGGCGTACACCGGAATACCTGGGTAAGAAGATCGAAGGCCGCGAAATGAAACTCGCGATGCTCTTCATCCTGATCTTCCCCGCAGTCATCCTGCTCCCCGCAGGCGTCGCAATCGTGAGCAAGGCCGGCCTCGCCGGAATCTCCAACCCGGGACCGCACGGATTCTCGCAGATTCTTTACGCCTACACCGAGGCCTCGGCCAATAACGGCTCGGCCTTCGCCGGCCTCAACGCGAACTCGCAATTCTACAACTGGACGCTGGGATTCGTGATGCTGTTCGGGCGCTTCATGATGAAAATCCCGGTGCTCGCGATGGCCGGTTCACTGGTCGGCAAGAAAGCCGTCCCGGTGAGCGCCGGAACTTTTCCGACTACGGGTTTTATCTTCGTCGTGCTGCTGGTCGGCGTGATCATGATCGTCGCCGCTCTGACCTTCTTCCCGGCCGATGCGCTGGGACCGATTGTCGAAGAGCTCGCGATGCGCGCCGGACATCTCTACTAGGAAAAACGGAAGTTACTTCGATGGCTGATCGTAAAGCACCTTCACTTTGGAATGGCGACATCGTTCGCGTTGCGCTGGTCGATTCGCTCAAAAAGCTCGACCCACGCATCCAACTCCGCAACCCCGTCATGTTCGTGGTCGAGGTCACTGCGCTCGCGGTCTCGATCATTCTCCTCCACGACATGTTCGCCGCTGGAGAGCGGCAGTATGCCGGGTTCGAATTTCAGATCGCTATCTGGCTGTGGTTCACGGTCCTGTTCGCAAACTTCGCCGAAGCGATGGCTGAAGGACGTGGCAAGGCGCAGGCCGACAACCTGCGCAAGACGCGCACTGAGACGATGGCCAAGCTGGTCGGCGACGACGGTAAAACGACGGTCGTTGCCGCGCCTCAACTGCGCCGTGGCAATGTCGTGATGGTCGAAGCCGGCGACGTGATTCCCGGCGATGGCGAAGTCATCGAAGGCGTCGCGGCGGTCAACGAAGCGGCAATCACGGGCGAATCCGCTCCCGTCATTCGCGAGAGCGGCGGCGATCGCAGCGCGGTCACCGGCGGCACCACCGTCATCTCGGACTGGATCAAAGTCCGGATCACCGCCAACCCCGGCGAGACCTTCCTCGATCGCATGATTTCGCTGGTCGAAGGCGCAGCACGTCAGAAGACCCCCAACGAAATCGCGCTGAGCATCCTGCTCGCCGGCCTCACTATCGTCTTCATGCTGGTGTGCGTGAGCCTGTTCCCGTTCGCCAAGTACGGCGGCACGGTCCTCTCGCTGCCGGTGCTGGTCGCCCTGCTGGTATGCCTGATTCCGACGACAATCGGTGGCCTGCTCAGCGCAATCGGAATCGCCGGCATGGATCGCCTGGTGCAACACAACGTGCTGGCGATGTCAGGTCGCGCGGTCGAGGCGGCCGGCGACGTCGACACGCTTCTGCTCGACAAGACCGGAACGATCACGCTCGGCAACCGCATGGCGACCGAGTTCATCCCGGTCCTCGAAGTTGCGGTTGAAGAACTCGCGGACGCCGCGCAACTCGCGTCGCTCGCCGACGAAACTCCCGAGGGCCGCTCGATCACGGCGCTGGCCAAGCGCGAGTTCAATATCCGCGGCCGCGAGCTCGCCGATCGCGAGGCCGAGTTCATCCCGTTCTCGGCCCAGACCCGCATGAGCGGCGTGAACCTCAATGGCCGCCAGATCCGCAAGGGCGCGACCGAGCAGGTCGTGACCTTCGTCAAGGAGAACGGCGGCACGCCTCCGCCCGAGCTCGCCGGAATCGTCGAGCGGATCGCGCACAGCGGCGGCACGCCGCTGGTCGTCGCCGACAAGTCGCGTGTGCTGGGCGTGATTCATCTGAAGGACGTCGTCAAGGAAGGCATCCGCGAGCGCTTTGCGCGCCTGCGCGCGATGGGCCTCAAGACCGTGATGATCACGGGCGACAATCCGCTAACCGCCGCCGCGATCGCGCACGAGTCGGGCGTCGATGAATTCCAGGCCGAGGCGACTCCCGAAACCAAGCTCCGGCTCATCCGCGAAGAACAGCAGCAAGGCAAGCTGGTCGCGATGATCGGCGACGGCACCAACGACGCGCCGGCACTTGCGCAGGCCGATGTCGGAATCGCGATGAACGCGGGCACCCAGGCCGCGCGCGAAGCCGGCAACATGATCGATCTCGATTCCAATCCAACCAAGATCATGGAGGTCGTCGAGATCGGCAAGCAGCTCCTGATCACGCGCGGCGCGCTGACGACCTTTTCGATCGCCAACGACGTCGCCAAGTACTTCGCAATCATCCCCGCGATGTTCGTGCTCGGCTATCCCGAGCTGCAAGCGCTCAACATCATGCATCTGGCCAATCCGCAGAGCGCGATCCTGTCGGCGGTCATTTTCAACGCGCTCATTATCATTGCGCTGATTCCGCTCGCGCTGCGCGGCGTGCAATATCGCCCGCTCGGCGCGGCCTCGATCCTCACCCGCAACCTGCTCATCTACGGCGTGGGCGGCGTGATCATTCCCTTCATCGGCATCAAGCTCATCGACCTCGTGGTGGTCGCGCTGAGGCTTGCCTAGGAGATATTGCGATGCGTGCTTTCTGGATTTCGGTTCGAATGACGATTGTGCTGACGATTCTGCTGGGCCTCGTCTATCCGCTCGTGATGGTTGTGATCGCGCACGTGCTGTTCCCGCATGAAGCCAACGGCACTTTGATCACGCGCGACGGCACCGTGGTTGGTGCGGAGGTTATCGGTCAGAACTTCAGCTCGAGCAAGTACTTTCATTCGCGCCCTTCGGCCGCGGGCAACGGATATGACGCGAGCAATTCGGGCGGCTCGAACCTGGGACCGACCAACAAGACTCTGATCGACACGGTGCAGAAACGCCTCAAGGATACGATCGAGGCTGAAGGCGGCGTGCCCGCATCGAAGGTTCCGGTCGATATGGTGACGGCGTCGGGCAGCGGCCTTGATCCTGATATCAGTCCGGCGTCGGCGGACCTTCAGATCGATCGCGTCGCGCGTACTCGCGGCCTCAGCCCTGATTCCGTGCGCCAGCTCGTCGAGCAGAACACTACAGGTCGCTGGGCCGGTATCCTGGGCGAACCCGCGGTTAACGTTCTCGATCTGAACCTGGCGCTCGACGCGATGAGCGCCGCGCCGAAGGCGGCCGCCGAAGCTCATTCGCCCGCTCAAACCGCGCGCGCCGCTCAATAAGGCGGCCCTTTACACCCCTCGCGGGACGATGCTGCCAGTGGGATACTTCCTGCTGGCAGCATCGGCGCTTCTAATGGAACCGTCGCTCCTCAAATCAACGCTGCATAAAGCGATGCGCACAGCGGCGAACCTCGCACGACCTCGCCGCGCGTGCTCCGCAGCGGAGCCTTGAATGAAGGAAGAGCGCCGCCCGCTTCCGGAATCGTTCCTCGACCTCGAACCAAATCCGCAGAAGGGCAAACTCAGGATTTATATCGGCGCCGCCGCTGGCGTCGGCAAGACCTTCCGGATGCTCGAGGAGGCCCATCAGCTCCGCGACCGCGGCCACGACGTCGTTATCGGCCTGGTCGAAACGCACAATCGCGCCGACACGGTTGCGCGCGTCGGTGACCTCGAAATCGTCCCGCGCAAGAAGATCAACTATCGCGGCGTGACGATCGACGAGATGGACGTCGACGCGATCATCGCGCGCAATCCCGAATTCGCGATCGTCGACGAGCTCGCGCACAGCAACGTCGCGGGATCCAAGCACGAAAAGCGCTACCAGGATGTCGAAGACCTGCTGGCGGCAGGCATCAACGTCATCACCGCGATGAACATCCAGCACGTCGAAAGCCTCAACCCCCTGATGAAGCAGGTCACCGGCATCGAGGTCCGTGAGACCGTGCCCGATTCGTTCATGTCGCGCGCCGACCAGGTCGTCAACGTCGATGTTACCGTTGAGGCGCTGCGCGAGCGGCTGCGCGAAGGCAAGATCTATCCGCAATCGCAGATCGAGCAGGCACTGCGCAACTTTTTTCAACCCGGCAACTTGACCTCATTGCGCGAGCTCGCGCTGCGCGAGACCGCGCGCAGCCTCAATCGTCAACGCGAGGGCGCAGAGGCGATAAAGCGCGAGGGCGGCCGCCGCCCCCAGGTCCACGATCGGATCATGGTCGGCATCTCGTCCAACGCGAGCGACACCGGCAAGCTCCTGCGCAAGGCGGCGCGCGTCGCGACTCAGCTCGGCGCCGACTGGTACGCCGTCCACGTCGAGACGCCGCGCGAATCGGTCAAGAAAATCAGCACCGGCGACTTCGTCGCGCTGCTCGACAATATCAATCTCGCCGGCGACCTCGGCGCCGAGACCGTTTGGCTCAAGGCCGAGGACGTCACCAAGGCCCTGCTCGATTTCGCCCGCGACAAGAACGTTACCAAGATTATCGTCGGCCGCACTCAGCAGCCGCTCTGGAAGCGGATGCTGGGGCGCGACGTGCCGATGCAGCTCGTCAAGCAAGCGCTCGATATCGACATCGAATTCCTGTCGACCTTCGAGCCGGAGGAAGCGCAATGAGCCCGCCGTCGCTGAGAACCCGGATTCGCAACGGTACCCTGATCATGCTGGCGCTGGTGGTGTTGCTGGGAATCTACACGCTGCCGCGCCTCTATTCGCTGGGCGGCGCGATCCGCAACACGCTGTATCGCAACTACGTCAGCATCGATGCCGCGCAGCACATGCACGCGGCCCTCACGCGCCTGCAGCTCGCCGAGCGCGACAACGATGGTCGCGCTGAGCTACCCGACGCGCAGAAAGAATTCATGCAGTACATGGACATCGAGAACCATGACTACACCGAGATCGGGGAGCCCGAGCTCGCGCATGAAATTCAATCGCGCGCCGAGAAACTCTTCACACAGGTCGCCGACGATCCGCCGGCCGCGCGCCATGACGTTCAGTTCGACCAGCTGCGCGAGAAGATCAACGACCTGATCCAGATGAACAAGGCCGCGATGTTCCGCGCCGACAGCCGCTCCGCAAAGATCAGCCGCCGCCTCGCATACGAGTACACCAGCGGCCTCGTCGCGGTGCTGCTTTTCGGCGCGGCTGTCGCCTGGCTGCTCGGCTATCGGCTCTCAAAGCCGCTCAGCGAGCTGGCCGATCGGCTGCGCGGCGTCAGCCAGCGCAAAACCCAGGTGCGCCTTGGGCCGCAGAACCTCGCCGAGCTCGAAGCCGTCGCGCGCGAGTTCAACCAGATGGCCGAGCGGCTCGAGCAATACGACAAACTCAACGTCGAGCGCCTCGTTTACGAGAAGAGCAAGACCGAGGCGATTATCGAGAGCCTCGAAGACGGCGTCGTGCTGATCGACTCCGCCGGTATCGTCGCGCACATCAACGAGATCGCCTCGCTCATCTTGGGACTCGAGCCGGGCGAGGCGCTCGGCAGTCCCTTCGACGATCTGAGCAGCAACCATCCGCACTACATCCGGGTTCGCGACGCGTTGCGCACGCTGCGCAAATCGGGCCCGCTCGAGCAGCGAATCGAAGTGCAGCTTCACGTGCGCGGCCGCGATCATTCTTATGTGCTCAAACCGGTGCCGCTGCGCGAGTCCGACGGCCGCACCCTCGGCACCCTGCTGATTCTCCAGGATGTCACTTACCTGCGCGATCAGGATCGTGCGCGCACCAACCTCGTGGCGACGTTGTCGCATGAGCTGCGCACCCCGCTGACCTCGCTCGCGCTCTCGGCGGAGCTGTTACGCCGCGATGAAGAAGCCTTCACGCCCAAGCAACGTGAGCTGCTGCACGCGATCCTCGAGGAATGCACGCGGATGCGCCAGCTCACCGACAACCTGCTCAACCTGGCGCGCGGCGAGATTCCTTCGATCTCCGTGCAGCGTCAGCGCCTCGACGTCGCGCGCATCGCCGAAGACGCGGTGCATCGCTTCGGAATCCAGGCTGACGAAAAGCACGTCAATTTGGCGGCGAAGATCGAACGCACACCGGAGATCGTTGGCGATCCGGTGAAGCTCTCCTGGGTCATCGCCAATCTTATCGGCAACGCGCTGCGCTACACGCCGGAGGGCGGCACGATCGAAGTGATCGCGCGCCCGGGCGATAACGTCGCGCGGCTCGAGGTCGCCGATTCGGGCCCCGGTATCGCGCCCGAACTGCGCGACTACATTTTCGAGCGCTTCGCGCAATACGGCGCCAACGATATCGAGCGCGGCTCCGCCGGCCTCGGCCTCGCCATCGTCAAGGACATCGTCGAAGCCCACGGCGGGCGCATTTATGTTGAAAGTAACAACGGCCATGGCAGCCGCTTTATTGTCGAGCTGCCCGAGGCCATGGAGGCGTAATGGCTCGCCTGCTTATCGTTGATGACGAGAAGAACATCCGCCGCAATCTGGCGACATTCTTCGAATCGCTCTCACATGATGTGAGCGCCGTCGATTCGGGCACTGACGCGCTCAAACTTCTCAATGACAAAACGTTCGACCTTGTGCTCACCGATTTCCGCATGGCCGAGATGACGGGCCTCGACCTGCTGCGCGACATCAAAAAGCGCTATCCCGAAACCCTCGTGATCCTGATGACGGCGTACGCGACCGTTGAAAGCGCCGTCGCGGCGATGAAAGCCGGCGCTTACGACTACGTCACCAAGCCGTTCACCCTCGAGCAGATTCAGCACACCGTCGAACGCGCGCTGCAGATGCAGGGGCTGCGCGCCGAGAATCGCGCGCTGCGCAACACGATCGAAGAAGCGCCGATGCTCGAGTCCAAAAGCCCGGCCATGATGCGGCTGCTCGAGACCGCGCGCCAGGCCGCTGTCAGCGACGCAACGATCCTGCTGACGGGTGAAAGCGGCACCGGCAAGAACATGCTCGCGCGCCAGATGCATCGCTGGAGTCCGCGGCGTGACCAACCGTTCGTCGTCGTTAACTGCACGACACTTTCCGAGGAGCTGCTTGAAAGCGAGCTCTTTGGCCACATGCGCGGCTCATTCACCGGCGCCGTGAAAGACAAGCCGGGCCGGCTCGAGGCCGCCGATCGCGGCACCGCGTTTCTCGATGAAATCGCGGACCTCTCGGCGCGGCTGCAAACCAAGTTCCTGCGCTTCGTCCAGGAACAGCAATTCGAGCGCGTCGGCGGCGAGCAGACCATCCGCGTCGATACCCGCATCATCGCCGCGACCAATCGCGATCTCGAAGCCGAGGTCGGCGCGCGCCACTTCCGCGAGGATCTTTTCTATCGCCTCAATGTCATCACGCTACGCATGCCTGCGCTGCGCGAACGTCGCGAAGACATCCTGCCGCTCGCGGAATGGCTTCTGTCTGCCGCCAGCATGCGCAATCAGCGTCCGGCGCTGAAGCTTTCGCAGGGCGCATCGGCCGCGCTTATGCGTTATCGATGGCCCGGCAACGTGCGCGAGCTGCGCAACGCGATCGAGCGCGCCGCAGTCCTGACCCGTGGCGAGGAAATCGCCCCGGACGATCTGCCCGACTCGCTCTTCCGCGATGCGTCCGAGGCGATCGCGCGAATTCCGCATTCCGCGAGCCTCGAGGAGGTCGAGCGCGAGCATATCGGGCGCGTCCTCGGCGAGAGTGCGACGCTGGAAGAGGCTGCCGAGGTTTTGGGCATCAACGTCACAACGCTATGGCGCAAGCGCCGCCGCTACGGCATCGAGTAGCGATAAATCCTGACGGGCGCGAACATTTTCGGCGCAGCAATCAACCGCAACTAATCCACCCGCAGGGCGCGCCTAATAAGCGGCGCGCCGTGCGCATTCTTCGCCCATCTTCGCTGTCGCAAATCTGAAACTTGTCGCGCGAGTGCTTCATCATATGAACACTCGTCATGTGGATCGTCAGACTCGCGCTTCGCCGTCCCATTTCCGTCGCCGTCATGGCGCTGTTGATGCTCGTGCTCGGCACGCTGTCGTTCTCGATGATGAACATCGACATCTTTCCCGCCATCAACGTCCCGGTCGTGCTGGTGGTATGGAACTACCCGGGTCTGGCAGCGCTCGACATGGAGCGGCGCGTTGTCATCATCAGCGAGCGCGCCTACTCGACCACCGTTAACGGCATCGAGCACATCGAATCCGAATCGATGCTCGGCATCGGGATGCTGAAAGTGTACTTCCAGCCCGGCGCCGACATCGCCAGCGCTATCGCGCAGGTCAACGCGGTCTCCGAAACGATCCTGACCACGCTGCCGCGCGGCATCGAGCCGCCGAACATCATTTCATACAACGCGGCCAACGTTCCCGTCGCGCAGCTCAATATTTCGAGTGACACGTTGTCAGTGCCGCAGCTTTTCGACTACGCGTTCAACTTCCTGCGCCTGCAGCTCTTCACGATTCCCGGTTTCTCGTCGCCGGCCCCGCTGGGCGGTGTGCAGCGCGCCGTGATGGTCAATATCGATCCGACCCAGCTCTACGCCAACAACGTATCCGCCAACGACATCGGCAACTCGCTCGCGACCTCGAACGTCATCATCCCGTCGGGCACCGCGCGCATGGGCCACTTCGAATACGACGTCGATGTGAACATGAGTCCGCCGACGGTGCGCGATTTCAACCATCTGCCGGTAAAGGTCGTCAACGGCGCGCCGGTGTTTCTGGGCGATGTCGCCTCGGTAACGGATACGCATCAGCCGCAGGAAAACGTCGTGCGCATCGACGGCAAACCCGCGACCTACCTGATGGTGATCAAGCATGCCGACGCCTCGACGATGGCGGTCGTCAATGCCGTCAAGGAGCGTCTGCCCTTCATCCGCGCCACCGCGCCCGCAGGCCTGAAAGTCGATCTTACGTTCGATCAATCGACCTTCGTGCGCGCTGCCCTTTACGAGGTGCTGCGCGAAGCGCTGATTGCGGCGTTCCTCGTCGCGGTGATGGTGCTGGTTTTCATCGGCTCCGCGCGCAGCATGCTGATCGTCATCACTTCGATCCCGCTTTCGATCTTGACCTCGATCATTTGCCTCAATCTCATGGGTCAAACGATCAACACCATGACCCTCGGCGGAATCGCGCTCGCGGTCGGGATGCTCGTTGACGATGCCACGGTCGAAGTTGAAAACATCCATCGCAACCACGCGATGCACAAGCCGCTGCTCGTCGCGATTCTCGACGGCGCACATCAAATAGCCACGCCGACGCTGGTTGGAACCCTCTCCATCTGCATCGTCTTCTTCCCCGTGGTCCTGCTGACCGGCGTCGCGCGTTTTCTTTTCACCCCCCTCGCGCTGGCCGTCGTCTTCGCGATGCTGACGTCATACTTGCTGTCGCGAACTCTCGTGCCGACGATGGCCTCCTACATTCTGCCCGAGCAGCACCAGGAGCCCGACCCGAATACCTTCGCCGGCAAATTCCTGCGCGGCTTCGAAGCGCGTTTCGAGCGCCTGCGCGAGGCTTACGCCAGCCTCCTCACGATCTTCGTCGCCAATCGTGCGATTGGCCTCAGCGCCGCAGCGCTCCTGATCATCGCTTCGCTGCCCCTTTTCGCCGTCGTCGGGCAGGATTTCTTTCCCCGCGTCGACGCGGGCATGATGCGCCTTCACGTCCGCTCACCCATCGGCACTCGCATCGAACGCAGCGAGCAGATCGACGATTCAATCGAACGCTCAATTCGACAAATCATTCCGCCCGACGAGCTCGAAAGTGTCAGCGACAACATCGGCCTGCCGATTTCATACGATCTTGCCTTCTACCAGACCGACAGCGTCGCGGCGCAGGACGCCGACATTCTCATTCAACTAAGGCCCAAGCATCATCCGACTGCATCGTATGAAGACAAGATTCGCGCGATGCTCTCGACTGACTACCCCGAAGTCCAAGGCTACTTTCAGGCCGCCGACATTGTGAGCGAAGTTCTAAACTTCGGCCTTTCCGCGATGATCGATGTTCAGGTATCGGGAAATGATCTGAACTCCGACTACGAATTCGCCTCGCGCCTGCAAAACAAACTGAGTCGCGTTCCAGGGCTAGTCGATTTGCGAATCGCCGAACCGCTCGACTATCCGGCCTTCAAGGTCGATGTCGATCGCACCAAGGCACTCGAGGTCGGGGTAACGGAACAACAGGTGGCGTCGAGTCTATTGGCGACCCTCAGCGGTGCGACGCTGCTCCAACCAAACTTCTGGCTCGACCCAAAGAACGGCGTCAATTACGACGTTATCACGCAATCGCCCTATCATCTGGTCGATTCCGTCGATGCGCTCGCTAATACACCTCTCACGCCAGGAGCAATAAACAATCCCATAGGCTCCGCACAGTTGCTATTGAATGTCGCTAACATTCATCACGATGTTGATCCTTCGGTCGTGGAGCATTACTCAGTTCAGCGAGTCATCGATCTGAACTGCGCGGTCTCGGGTCGCGATCTGGGCAGTGCGACCGACGCGGTGCAAACAGCCATCGATGGCCTGGGTAAGCTACCACCCGGCACCGTTATCACGATTCGCGGGCAGAGCCAGGCCATGCGCAGCTCGTTCCGCACCCTGAGCTTCGGTATCGTGCTCGCGATTATACTTGTTTATCTGCTCATGGCGGCGAATTTTCAGTCCTGGCTCGAACCGTTCATCATCACAATGGCTATTCCGGGCGCACTCGCCGGCGTGCTCTGGATGCTGGTGCTGACGGGAACGACGATCAACGTCGAATCGCTGATGGGCACGATCATGGCGGTTGGAGTCGGCGTCGCCAATGGCAATTTGCTAATCACCTTTGCCAATGAGATGCGCGAGGAGGGTCATAGCCCTGTTACCAGCGCCATTGAGGCCGGGCGCATCCGCTTTCGCCCGATCATAATGACGGCGCTCGCGATGATCCTTGGAATGCTGCCGATGGCGCTCGCGATCGGTGAAGGCAGCGAGCAGAACGCACCCCTGGGCCGTGCCGTCATCGGCGGTCTGCTTGCCGCAACGCTCATGACTTTGTTCGTCGTCCCGGCAATTTACTCAATCTTCAGCCGCAGTCTGGTCGGCAAGCATCAGCGCGACGCAAAGATCGCGGCAATCGCGATGCCGGGTGCGTGAGTAGGGAGTAGTTAGATGGCATCCGAAATTGTTGTTCCAAAAACAACTGAGACACGTAAGAATCGCAAACGCTTCATCGCCGTCTGTGCGATTGGAGTTCTGCTCGCATTCGTCGCGTCGGGCGGAATCGTACTGGCAACTCAGCTCCGCCTGCAACATCAGACCGGTCAATTGGCCGCCGCGGTTGCCCTCGGACCCCACGTCCTTGTCGAGCCGATTCATCGTTCGACGACGGGAGGCGATTACGACATTCCAGTGACTATTCGTGGTTATGTTGAGACTTCGATTTACGCCAAGGTCGCCGGATATATGAAGAAGATCTACGTGGACAAGGGCGACCGCGTCAGGAACGGCGAAATTATCGCGGTGCTCGAATCGCCTGAGCTCGACAAGCAAGTTGCCGACGCCAAAGCCGCCTACTGGTATCAGGAGGTCACCGATCGCCGCAATCAAACCCTGGTCCAGCAAGGCGTAATCGCACAGCAGATCGCCGATGACTCCCACGCCGCGATGCTTCAGACGAAGGCCGCGTACGAGCAGATGCTGGCGCTACAGAGTTATGAAATAGTCAGATCGCAATTCGACGGCGTCGTCACGGCCAGGTTTTTCGACCAGGGCGCGTTGATTCCGCAATCGACGTCGCCATCGACCTTCGCCAGCAACACGCCGATCGTTTCGCTGGCAACGCTCCAACCGCTGCGCATTTATGCGAATGTCCCCCAAACGATCGCACCGCTGGTGCATGATGGCGACAAGGCTTCGGTGATCGTCGCCGAGTATCCCGGGGTCGGCTTTGACGGCACGGTGACGCGACACCCGTCGGCACTCGACGAAGGCTCGCGGACGATGCTTGTCGAAGTAGATTTGCCTAATCGCGATCTGAAGCTTCTGCCCGGAATGTATGGCAACCTGCATCTTCAGACCGCATCGACGGCCGGAGCGCTGGTTGCTCCCGACGATGCGCTGGTATTTCGTGACGGCAAAGTCTATTTGCCGATCGTTCGCAGTAGCAAGATGCGCCTCGTCGACGTCAGGCTCGGCCACGACGATGGGCTCGAGGTTGCGGTAAACGGCGATATCCACGACGGTGACCTGGTCGCAATGAGCGTCGGACAAGCGGTTCGTGACGGCGAAGCAGTCCAGCCGGTCAGCCAGAAGTCGAGCAATCTCTAGCACGCGAAACCGCTAGTACCGCAAATGCATCTGACTATCATGGAAACGATAAAGATTCAGGGAACGAGCCTCGAGGTATCGCGAGTTGGACTCGGCACCTGGGCGATCGGCGGTTGGATGTGGGGCGGCAGCAACGAAAGGGAATCGATCGAGACTATTCACACCGCGATCAATAGCGGAATCACACTAATCGATACTGCTCCCGTATATGGCTTCGGCCGCTCTGAGGAAATCGTCGGCAAAGCTCTCGAAGGCGGTTTGCGCGAACGTGTCGTGATCGCCACCAAGGTTGGTCTCGACTGGAACGGCGACCAACCTTTTCGCAACGCATCGCGCGCGCGAATTTTCACTGAGATCGACGCATCGCTCAAGCGCCTGCACACTGACTATATCGATATATATCAGGTGCATTGGCCCGACCCTGAAACTCCGATTGAAGAAACGGCGGGCGCGATGCTCGAGCTGTTCAAGCAGGGCAAAATCCGCGCGATTGGCGTTAGTAACTTTTCATCTGCACAGATGGAACGTTTTCGATCGGTCGCGCCGATTCATACCTTGCAGCCTCCGTACAACCTGTTCGAGCGCGATATCGAAAAGCAGATTCTGCCCTATTGTCTACGGAACGGAATCTCAACTGTCGTTTACGGATCGATCTGCCGCGGCTTGCTCAGCGGCCGGATGCGAATCGACACCGTATTCGACGGTGATGATCTGCGTAAAACGGATCCAAAGTTCCAGGGCGAGCGTTACGCGCAATATTTGCAGACTGTCGAGCGCCTCGACCTCTTTGCCAACGAGAAATTCGTCAAGCATGTGATCGAGCTCGCGCTCCGATGGGTGCTCGATCAATCCGGCGTGTCAGTTGCGCTCTGGGGCGCACGGCGTCCGGAACAGCTCGCACCAATCAGCCGCGCGATGGGCTGGTCGCTCAGTCACGAAGCGCTGCGGCAGATCGATCGCCTCCTGCGCGAGTCGATACTCGACCCGGTCGGTCCCGAATTCATGGCGCCGCCGTCGCGCGAGCGTCTGGCAGCTTAGAAATTTCACTTGCGCCTCCTCCCCAGGGCGCGGCGTGGCGGTATGGCTCTCCCCCTCACAACCGCCACGCCATTTTTTGACTATTGTCCCGCAGGCAGCGGATGGTTCTTCATGAAGTCGAACATCCTGTCATTCCAGGTTCTGGGCCATGCGAGGTGATGCTTGAACCCGAGCATCGAGCCCGAAGTGGATATATCACCGCCGCCATCGGGATTGGTTCCACACAACGGATCGCATTGCTGAACCCGGATTCCCTCCGGGTTAACTATGATATCGTCAATCTGATTACCCAGTGCCTTGATTTGCGAGACGAATTTCAGGCCGTTGGGACAGATGCCGCCGATGTCACAGCTGTTGCGGACGTGCATGATAGGCACTTTTGGATTAGTCAGTGAGATTTCTTTGGTGCTGGCCGGCGCCCCCGCTACTGGCGTTTGCGGGCAGGCGTCGTCGAAGGCTGAGAATGGATCAGGCGCCGAGTAAACGGCGGCCGCGGCAATATTCCGACGATTCAGAGCGTAGAGCAACGCCATCGCGGCGCCATTGGACCATCCCGTCATATATATTCGATTTCGATCGATCTTGCGCGATGCCTCAACCTGCTGGATGAAATGATCGATCGCCGCCGCGTCAACGTTCTCCTTGTAGGTAGTGCCGTTTGCGATAACATCCCCGCGACTGAACTGCCGATACCAGTTGTCCCACCCCATCCCTCTGTCGTCGGGCGCCGTATAGTAGTGCGTGGTCTCGCGGCCCTCCGGCGCCAGCAGGACAAAACCCGGATGTGATGTTCCAAGATTCGTCGACTTGGACTTCGGGATTAATCCCGTTGCGATCGTGGAATCCGCATTCGCCAGTGAGCCGTGCACAAAAACGACGAGTGGATAAGCGTCGTTACTCTGCGATGATACGTAATCGTAGAGACAGGCGTAGCGCTGCGTGCCGTCGGAATCGAGCCAGGGACCGAGTTTCTCGCCGCCGAAACATCGCAGCCCGTGATTAACAACCAGGCTCGGCCATAGTCCCGTCTGAATCTGCGCCGGCGCGTCACCAAACGGACCGCACGTCGAGTCCGCCGCGAACGCGAGCGCAGATGCGATCGACAGTAATACTAGAATTAACAAACTCGTCGCTTGTCTGGTGGCTGAGGAACTAGAAGTCATCGGGAAAGCGTATCAGCCGCGCAAGGTGTGGGCGACTCCATATGTGATCGAGCATTACTCATCCGGCGCGCGATGAGCGCGGAACTGAATCAATAGCAAAATGTCATACAGCGCCTTGAGCGCGCCGCAGCAGACCAGCGGCCATCCGAAGGTCGAGTATTCGAGCATCAGGCCCGACGGTAATGGCGCGAACGCCGACGCCAGACTGCGCGGTACGTTGGTGACGCTGGCCGCCGCGGCGCGCTCCTCGGGCGGCACGACCGCCATCACGTACGACTGGCGGGCAGGCACGTCCATCGAGGATACGGCGGAGCGCAACAGCAGAAATGCGATCGCGAGTTTCGCATTCGGCATCATCGCGGCAAGAATCAGGAAGAGGCTCGCCGGCAGATGCGTGAAGACCATCGTGTTGATTCGGCCGAAGCGCGCCGCGAGCCGCGCTGAAACGAATTGCGAAAGAGAACCGAGCAGACCCGCTACGAAGAAGAATGTTCCTGCGGTCGCAACCGACATGTTGAAGCGGCGAAACAGCCACAGTGCGAGGAGTGATTGCACTACAAATCCGCCGCCGAACGCATCGATACTGAAAAGCGCTGAGAGTTGAATAACGACGCGCCGCGACTTGGCCAGCGGCGCCGCCTTGGCCGCCTCGTTGTCGCCCTCGACGGCGGGCGAGAGACGCCAATACACGACGCCGGCTACAATCGCGATTGCACTGTAAACAAAAAAGCCTGTGCGCTGCGCCCCGGCCGAGGTCCATCCCAGTGAGGGTGCGGCCGCGACAGGCAATCCGCTCGCGAGCGCTCCCAGAGCGCCAGCGAAGGCGCCGGCGACATTGTAAACGGCGAACATCGAAGTGAGATCAGACCTGACGACGCTTTCTGCGAGCGACGATTGCTCGATCGGCAGGAACAGGCTGACGTCCCCCACCGATGGATTCAGCGTTCCCACGAAAGCAACGACGAGCAGAAGCCAGAAGCTCGTCACTAATGCGAATCCGAGCCCGGTCAGAAACATCAACGCGGCGGACGCGAGCAGCACGTGCCGCCGTCCCAGGCGATGACTCAGAAGGCCGACCCAAAGCGTGAGCGCCGCGGAGCCGAGCAAGGTGCTGAAGACGATCGCGCCAATTTGCGCCGAGCCGAATCCGATCGCGGTGAGATAGCTCGGCAGAAGCACGCTCACCGCGCCGTCGGCGAATCCACGCAGTCCGCGCGAGGTGAGCAGGCGCAAGCCGTCGGCTGATGCGCTCGAGGGAAGCCATTTGCTTTGCGATGCCATCAGTGCCGCTCTAACTATCCCGCGATGATGCCAAGCTCAATCGCGTTCCGTCGCGCAGAGGATTTTGCGTGGCGCGCCGTATCTGCGTAGGCTCTCGACTATGGACACCAAGGCGATCGCCGCTTTCGCAAATGACCTGTGGGACCGCTCGATTATCGCGGAGCTCACCGAATATATCCGCATTCCAAACAAGTCGGTCGCCTTTGATCCGCAATGGGAATCCCACGGGCACATGAATCGCGTCGTCGCCCGCTTCGAGACGTGGGCGCGCAGCCAGAATATCAAAGGGATGACGGTCGAGGTGGTGCGGCTCGCAAATCGCACGCCGGTGATCTTCATGGATATCCCGGGCGCGTCGAACGATTGCATCCTTCTTTATGGTCACATGGACAAGCAGCCCGAGATGGCGGGATGGCGCGACGGGCTCGGTCCGTGGACTCCGGTGCGCGAAGGCGATCGCCTGTATGGGCGCGGCGCCGCCGACGACGGCTACGCCACATTCGCGTGTCTCGCGTCGATTGGCGCGCTCCAGGCGCAGCAGATTCCGCATGCGCGATGCGTCGTGCTGATCGAGGCGTGCGAGGAGAGCGGCAGCTTCGATCTGCCGCCGTACATCGATCATCTAGCGCCGCGAATCGGCCAGCCGAGCCTCGTGATCGCGCTCGATTCTGGATGCGGCAACTATGAGCAGCTATGGTGCACCACTTCGCTGCGCGGACTCGTCGGCGGCACGCTCAAGGTCGATGTGCTCACCGAGGGAATGCACTCCGGCGACGCCGGCGGCGTGGTGCCTGATAGTTTTCGAATCGTTCGCCAGTTGTTAAGCCGGGTCGAGGATGAAGAGACCGGCGCGATCCGCGCCGACGAGTTCCATGCCGCGATCCCGGAGGAGCGCAGCCAGCAGGCAGCGGAAACTGCGGCGGTGCTCGGCGAGGAGCTCTATCGCAAGTTTCCTTTTGTCTCGCGGATGCGCCCGATGACGGAGCATCTGACGGAACTGGTGCTGAATCGCACGTGGCGCCCTGCCCTTGCTGTGATCGGCGCCGACGGCCTGCCACCCGCGGAGAACGCCGGCAACGTTCTGCGGCCAACGACGACTGTGAAACTGTCGCTGCGGCTGCCGCCGACCTGCGATCCGAAAAAGGCGCTGCCGAAGCTCAAATCGATGCTCGAGGAAAATCCTCCGCACGGCGCGTCGGTGAAGTTCGAGCCGAACTGGGGCGCGCAGGGATGGGACGCGCCTCCGCTCGCGCCGTGGCTGCATCGCGCGCTCGAGACGGCGTCGCACTCATTCTTCGGCAAGCCTCCAGCATTCATGGGTGAAGGTGGAACGATTCCGTTCATGAGCATGCTCGGCGAGCGTTTTCCAGAGGCGCAGTTCCTGATCACGGGAGTCCTCGGCCCGCACGCGAACGCACACGGCCCCAACGAGTTCCTGCATATCCCGACGGCGAAGAAACTGACGGCATGCGTCGCGAGCGTGATCGCCGATCATCATCGCCGCACCAGGTAGAAGGAAGCGCTATTGCAGTGAGAGATCGGCGCGCGTGGTCGGCGCGTCCTTGATACCGTCGGCGTTGAGCTTGGGGGTGACGAGAAAGAGCCGCGCCGGATCGATCTTGCTGCCGATATAACTGCGCACGGCGTCGGCGCGCGCGTCGGCGAGCTTCTTCAAATCATCGTCGCCGACCTTGGTGTTCTCGACCATCAGCTTTTTCATTTCGTCGGTCGGCAGCGATTTCGCGAGTCCGATCGCATCGCGCGGCTTCTTGAAATCCGCCTTGGAGTAGGCGCGCTTGACGAACTTGTCGTATTCCTCCTCCGACACCTTCTTATCCTTCGCGTCATTGCCGAGGTATTTGATCTGCTGGGCTTCGATCGCGTCATCGACCTTCGCGTGTTTAAGTCCGTCGCGATCGAGACTGGGATCGACGCGGCCGCAGATGCTCATCTTGAGTGACGCCCGCTCCTGGAGCGCCTTCGCGATCGCATCCAGCTGCGACTTATTGTCGGCAGTGAGCGTCGAGTACCCGGGCTTGAACGCGACGTACGAGAGATCTTGACCGTTGGCGGATCCGATCGCGGAGGCCAGCAGACTGAACGGCGAGGTGACGGCCTTCATGATCAGATTGACGAAGGCATGCAGGATCACACTGCCGAGGCTGAACTTCGGATCCGACAGTGAGCCCGAAATCGGGATGTTGAGATCGATCTCGCCCTTGGAGTTCTTGAGCAGCGAGACCGCAAGACGAATCGGCAGATTCATCGCAGTCGAGTTCTGAACCTTGTCACCGAAAGTGAGCTGCTCGATGAAGATATGATTGTCGGCCTTGAGCTCGCCCTGATTTAACAGGTAGTGAACGTCGACCGTCAGGGTGCCTTTCTCGATCGGGTAGCCCGTGTACTTGGTCGTGTAGGGCGACAGTCCCATCAGCTCGATTCCGTCGGCCTTGGCCTTGATATCGAGCGATGCCATCGGCGCGAGGGGGTTTATCGAGCCGCTGATATTTAGCGGCGCGCTGCCGTTGACGTGTCCCTGGAGATCAACGTCGGCGGGCTCGTTGACCTGGGTGCCGATGGTGCCAACCTTGCCCGCGATATCGCTGAGATTCGCTGAATAATGCGGCTGAATGAAATCGTCCGTGTAATCGACCTTGCCGTCCTCGAGAACCGTCTCGTTGACCTTGATGTCGGCAGGAATCGGCTGCGATTGTGCCGCGGCTGCGCTAGCCGGCGGCGCTGGCGCGGGAGTCGCCGCGGCCGTCGGCTGCGGCGCTGTCGCACCCGGCTCACCCTCGGCGCGCGTCAATGAAGTAGGAGCCTGCTCGGGCTTGGCAACGATGTCGTTGAGGTTCATCTTGCCCGTGCTGTTCAGGATGATTCGGGCGTAGAAATCCGCGAGCGAAATTTTTTCGATACTGACCTTGGGCGGACCGTCGCCGATGTCGGCGTCGATCTTCGCGAAGCGCAGCACGTCCCATTTCAAGAAGTCGTCGCCGGTCAGCTTGTCGATCGCGGCGAGATCGACCAGCGACACGTCGCCGAGATAGCTCGCGTGAAAGTCCTTGCCCTTTCGCGACACATGCGCGTCGCCTTCCATCGTGAGCGCGGCGCTCGTGATCTCCGCGTTGAGCTTGGTGTTCACGTAGGCCTGCGCCTCGCGAAGCTGGAGCCGCTTGGTTGAGATCTTCAGATCAGCTTTGAGCGGATCGATCGCGGCCGTTCCCGACACTTTGAAGGTGCCGGTTTTGTTCAGTGCGCCTTCGAGGTCGAGATCGAAAGGCTTGGCGAAATCGCTGCTCACGCCCTTCACATGAAGCGTGACGGGGCCGAGGTCGACGCGCACCGGGCGGTTGCCGCCGCGATCATAGGCGCGCACGTCGGTGTCGGTGAACGCGATCGACTCGACATCGTAAGTCCACGGCTGCTGCGCGGGGCCTGGCGGCGGCGCCGCCTTCGCGATCCTTCGATTGCGGCGCGCTCTTCGTTCCGCCTCGCGTTCTTCGCGCTCTTTGCGCAGACGCGCGAAGCGTTCCTCGCGAGCTTTGCGCAGACGCTCGAGCCGCTCTTCGCGAGTCTCACGCGGCGGAGGCCCAGGCTTGCGCATCAGCGACATCAGGCTGAGCGTGCCATTGGACGAGCGCATCGCGTAAACGTGCAAGCCGTCGGATTGAACTTCCTTGACCGTCGCGTGCTTCGACGCGAGATCCAACTGGCCCAGCGTGACGCCGAAGTGCTTCCAGGTAATCGGTTTCTCTTTGCTGCGCGGCGCGCTGATCGCGAGATCATCGAGCGATGCATCTGCAGGCTCAACGCTGACATTGAATTTACCAGGAGCAAAAAGCGCCTTCACGTCCGCATGCGCCGTGACCTTGCCCGAATCGATCGTGCCCGCGAACGCCGCCTGCGCGAAATCCTGCAATCCCGGCAAATCAATCTTGTCAGCGGTGAGATTCAGCTCGGCCTGCGACGACGGCAGGTTCACTGTGCCTTTGAGATCGAGCGCGCCGCCGCTTTTGATTATTGCGGCGACGTCAAAGTTTCCCTGCGCCTGTCCGCTCGTGCGCAGATTGCTCGCCGCGACATGAATTCCATCGAGCTCTAACACGGCGGGCTTTGCACCGGTCAGGTCGGTGAGGTTCATGGTGCTGTCGGTCATCTGGAACGAGTCGATAGCCGCGTCGAACTGCGCCGACGGAGGCGGCGCCGCAGCGGTAATCGACGCCTGCGCGGAGGGCGCCGATGCAACGAGCGAAGGCGCGAACGTCGGCACCGCGGCCGGCGTCGGCATCGAGAGCGTGGGTGTGGCGGCGGGCGCGGGTGCTCCAGGCGCGGCCGCGGGTGAACTCAGCGCTGACAGATTCGTCGTGCCGTCGTGATTGCGCACGAGATTCGACTTGAGTCCGTCGATAACGATCGCTTCGATATAGGCGATTCGCGACAGCGGCTCGACGTCCCTCATCCGAATCTCGCCATGGTTCAGCGCGAGCACGGGAGCGTTGGCCGCATCACGCAGGTCGAACTGATCGAGCGCAATCGCACCGTTAGCGCGGATACTTGGCGCTGCCTCGGTCTGCACAAAGTGCACTAACACATCGAAGGAGAGCGCGCCCGAGTTGAGCTTGATAGGAACGCTCTTCGGGATATACGCGGCGTAGCGCGGCAGATCGAGGCGATGGAGTTTCAGATCGACGACTGAATCGCGCGTCGCGCCGAACGGCTTGGTCTCACCGGTGATAAGCACCGGGCTGCCGTCGATCAGCATCTCGAGCAGAGGCTTCACGACGACATCGACGTCGGAAGTGAAATTCGCGATAAACGGCACGCCGATCTGGATCTTCTCGATGGCGTGCTGCTGATTCAGCATCTTGTCGTCGAATCTCACGTCGCCGTCGATAAGCCGGATATTCGAGACCGCGAACTTGAGCGGGGCACCCGGCTTTTCGGGTTTCGGCGGCGGAGCGTTCGCGGGCTTCTGCAGGAGGTCGCTGAAGTTGAAGGTGCCGTCGGCGTTGCGGACAACGTGAATCCGCGGCCGCTCGACGGTTACATCGGAAACGACCGGAGCCAGGTGAAAGAGCGTCTTCCAGGAAACCTTGATGTTGAATCCGCCGAGATCTACGAAGCTACCGTCGCCGCTCGGCTCGCCGATATGCAGGTCGTGGATCTTCAGCCGCAGCGTGTAGAGATTGAAGCTGACGTCGCCAACGGTGACAGGGCGATGGAGCGCGGTCGCGACCTGTTTGCTCAGGACACCGCGCAGAATGCGCGGCACCGCGAAGTAGGCTGCGATTCCGAGGAAAACGACGACGGCGAGAACGATCGTGACGATCTTGCGTGTGCGCCGTGAACGACCGATTTCCACCGCGCGCGCGAGCACCTCGCGCGCGCGTTCATCGTTGAGATTCGGACTCAATCGCGCCGCTCCCGCACCGTTTCAGAGTCCCTCGCCCCCGCAAGTCACCGAACCGTATAGCATCCTGCCATCCGTGTTGCGACTAACCGCCGAAGCAGAGGCCTGTAAGAAATGAACAATCGGCCTCACCATACCGATCGGTAGGTCGTACAGAATTTCCAATCCTGTGCTAAGGAATATTTTTAAAGCGAGACGAGCCACCGCGGTTGAGGATTAGTGCAGTGATCAAAACGACAGAAGAAAATCTTAAGGCGGCCGGACAAACGCTGACGATGGTCAAGGGCGGTACGGGCAAGCCGCTGCTCATTTTCCATGACGAACTCGGCTACCCCGGCTGGATGACGTGGAACGAGAGCTTCGGCCACGAACACACTCTCCTGATTCCGCTGCAGCCAGGCTTCGGCAAGTCACCGCGTATCGATTGGGTGCGCGATTATCGCGACCTGGCCGGCTTCTACGCGCAAGTGGTGCGTGAGATGAAGCTCGACCCGATCGACGTGATCGGATTTTCGGCAGGCGGATATATCGCGGCGGAGATGGCCGCGGCCGACCCGAAGATCTTCTCAAAGATGGTTCTGGTCGCGCCGATGGGTATCAAGCCCAGGCAGGGCGAGATCATGGACATCTTTCCGATTACGATTCGCACGCATCTGCTGGCGACTGTCGCCGATCCGGTCAACAGTCCGGAGTTCTCGCGCCTCTACGGCGGCGAGATGACGCCCGAAGTCTTTGAGGGTTTCGAGGATGCGCGGGCCGAGACCGCGCGCATCGGATGGGAACCTTACATGCACGATCCGAGTCTGCCCTACCGCCTGCGCGGGATTAAGACTCCGACGCTCATCGTGTGGGGCACGGCGGACCGCGTCGTGCCGCGCGGATGTATCGACGCATACAAGGAAGCGATCGGAAATCCGCAAGTCGCCTTGATCGATAAAGCCGGACATCGACCGGAGATTGAAAATTCAAACGAGTTCGAGCGCGTGGTGCGGACCTTTTTGTCCGCCTGAAAAATCTTAAGAGGTGCGGCCGTCATGAAAGTTGGATATTTCACCGAACGCCCCGTCCGCTGGGTCCCCGAGGAAGTCATCCTCAAAAACGGCGCGCATTTCGCGGTCTCGAATAGCTACTTCGATCGCGAAAAGGCCGCCGACGATTACAACTACTGGATCGACGAATATCTTTACGGCGAGGAACTCGGCTACGACATCCTCGCGCTCAATGAGCATCACGGCAATCCCTTCTGCATGGGCAGCGTAATGAACGTCGAGGCCGGAATCCTGGCGCGCCTGACCAAGAAGCCGCGCATCCTGCTGATCGGAAATCCTCTGCCGGTTATCAAGCATCCGCTCAGGATGGCTGAAGAGCTTGCCGAGATCGATCTGATCTCGCGCGGACGCCTCATCACCGGATGGGTGCGCGGGGCGGGCAGCGAGCAGTTCTTCAACAACGCCAATCCCGCTTACAATCGCGAGTACTTCGAAGAGGCGCACGATTTTATCGTGCAGGCATGGACCAGGCCCGGGCCGTGGCGCTACGAGGGCAAGCATTTTCACTATCGCCACGTGAATCCTTGGGCGCTGCCATATCAGAAGCCGCATCCGCCGATGTGGATACCCGGCGTAATCAGCCCTGAGACAGTGAAGTGGTGCGCTGAGCACGCTTATCCGTACTTCGGCCTTGGCACTTCGCTCGGTCCGACCTGCGACTTGTGGGAGTACTACGCCGATATCGCGCAGCAACACGGCTACCAGGCCGGGCCCGAAAATTTCGGCTATGTAATCCCCACGTTCTGCGCCGAGACCGAGGAGCGCGCGCAGGAACTGGGCAAGGGATTCCTCTACGGCGGCGGGCAGAACAGCTTCGCCCGCGTCGAGCACACGCTGCCGCCAGGATACAACTCGAAGGACGCGATTCGCCGGCTTGCCAAGCAGCCGCAGGGAAGTTGGCTAGGAGTTAGCGGCGACAAGATGCGCCAGCATACCGAGGAAACCAAAGATACGAAGATCGATATCGCGGAAATCCACCGGAAGCTCGAGCCCGGCTACAAGCGCGCCCAGGAAAACCTGCAATTCGTCATCGGCAATCCGCAGAACGTGACCAAGAAGCTCAAGACGATCATGAGCGTGCTGCGCCCCGGAGCGGTGGTGCTGTTCAGCGTGCAAGGCCCCGTGAGCAATGAGGATCGCCAGACCAGCATGCGGCTCATCGCGCAGGAAGTGATGCCGGCGCTGAAGGAGCACGCGAGCCAGATCGACCTCGTCGATGCGCTGGAGCGTCATCCGGGCCAGTCGAAGATCCAGTCGGGCGCCAAACGCGTCCCGGTATCAGACAAAGGCCCGCTGAAAGAAATCGGCCTCGCGTAGGCGGAGCATCGAATCACGAAAACGAAAAGCGAGCGGCACCCGCCGCTCGCTTCTTTTTTGGGAACCAAATCGAACTGAGCTAGGCGGTCTTTTTCAACGCGCGCAACTCTTTGCGGATCGTCTCGCGAACGACATCCTCGAGGCGTTCGCTTCGGATGTATTCGCGCAGTGCGCCGTTGATCAGCGACTGACAGTTGCCGCCGCCGGCCTGATCGACGATCTTCTGAAAGTGCTCGATAACCGAGCTATCGAGCCGGATCGTGATTCGAGTCTTGCCCGGCGTCGGTGGAACAAGAGAGGCCCGCGGCGTGCGCGGCGGAAGTCGTATTCCTTTTTGATTTATTTTGCGCTGTCAGACGGTTTGCGCGCGCTCATTTTCTGTCCCCTCTCCTTATCCCACCTAGAATAAGGAGAGGGACCAGAGACTCAAAGCTTCGACGCGGGTTCGAGCCAGTTCTTTGCGCCTTTTTCGAGGATTTCCTTGGCTTGCTCCGGCGTGCGCGGCAGGCCGAGCGTTGTGATCACGACCTCGGAGACGCCGGCGTCGCGGTAGCGCTTCAGGTCGTCGGGCGTGATCGGCTTGCCGCTGGGCGACACGATCAGCTCAACGTCCGAGAGCTTGCGGCCGTTGGCGCGGAGCAGATCTTCGAGCTTCTTGATTTTCGCCGCGGCTTCATCGGGCAGGAGATTGAAGCCGAACCATCCGGTGCCGTACTCGGCGACGCGCCTGAGTGCGGGCGTGCTTTCGCCGCCGAATATGATCGGCAGCTTCGCGCCGCTTACTGGTTTCGGATACGAGCGGACGCCTTCGAAGCTCACGAACTCGCCCTTGTATGAACTGACATCGTCGCCCCACAGCTTCTGCATCGCCTCAATACACTCGCGCGTGCGCTGCGCGCGCCGCTCCCACGGGATACCTATCGCGACGAATTCCTCTTCGAGCCATCCGATGCCGACGCCCAGCGCAACCCGTCCGTCGCTCAGCCAGTCGAGCGACGCGATGACCTTCGCGAGCACGACAGGATTGTGCTCGGGCACCAGACAGATTCCGGTCGCGAGCCGGATTTTCTCCGTGACGGCGGCCATCGCGCACAGAGCAATGAAAGGATCGGGAATCGGCGCGTTGGTCGGCGCGGGCAAGACGCCGTCGGTGCTGTAGGGATATTTCGACGAGTATTTGTCGAGCAGCACGACATGCTCCGGCACCCACAGCGTCGAGTATCCGAGGCGCTCGGCGTTCATGGCGAAGGCGGCCGAAAGCTTGTTGCCTTTGGCCATTGCGAGTGACAGTGAGAATGCTCCGATCTTCATGCGATACTCCTTCAGCGCGGCCGTTTTGCGCTCTAGCTTGGATTGCGCGGCGTGCGGCGAGGTTTCGATCTCTCCGCGCACATTTTATAGGCCTGCTCGATAACGCTCGCGACTTCGTCCCAATCGACATCTACGTCGAGCCGCAACCCGACCCATCCGCTGACGCCGACGTAAGGCGGAACGTAGAAGCGCTCGGGCGCGATCCGCACCATCTCCGCCTGGTAGCCGAGCGGCGCCTTGCACGTGATCGCGATCTTGCCGTCGTTATGATGGTTGTTCGAGTACATCGCGAACATCCCGCCCGGCGCGCGGAAAGTCGCCTCACCCCACGCCTCTTTCTCGAAGACGTTAGGCAGCGCGAGAGCGATCTTGCGCACGCGCTCGAGCGGATCGGTGCGCGGCTTCTTCATCGGATCGAAACCTAGCCTTGGCAGCGCTTCCTTACAAACGATACGGTAAACCAACGCGATGGCGACGAACGACATAGCGATGCTCGACGCAGTGGCGCTGGCGGACGCAATCAAATCGCGGCACGTGTCATGCGTCGCGGTGATGAACGCGTACCTCGATCGCATCGAGCGGCTGAATCCTGTCGTCAACGCGATCGTTTCGATGCGCGATCGCGAGGCGCTCGTTGCAGAGGCGAGCGAGCGCGACGCGCAGCTCGCACGCGGTGAGTATCTCGGCTGGATGCATGGGTTTCCGCACGCAGTGAAGGACCTGGAGCCCGTCGCCGGAATTCGCACCACACTCGGCTCGCCGCTGTTTCGCAATTTCATTCCAAAGACCGACTCGATCATGGTCGAGCGTATTCGGCGCGCCGGCTCGATCATTATCGGCAAGACCAACGTTCCCGAGTTCGGTCTCGGCTCGCAGACTTACAATCCGATCTTCGGCACGACGCTCAACGGGTACGATCAATCGCGAACCAGCGGCGGCAGCAGCGGCGGTGCCGCGGTCGCGATCGCGCTCAGGATGGCTCCTGTGGCGGACGGCAGCGATCACGGCGGCTCGCTACGCAATCCGGCTGCGTTCAACAACGTCTTCGGATTTCGCACCGCGTTCGGCCGCGTGCCGTCCGACGCGAGCGAAGTTTTCATGCCCGCGCTCTCGGTGCACGGACCGATGGCGCGCAACCCGCGCGATCTGGCGATGCTGCTGTCGGTGATCGCCGGTCACGACTCGCGCGTGCCGCTTTCGATTCGGGAAGATCCCGCGCAATTCGCTGCGCCGCTCGAGCGCGACTTTAAGGGCCCGCGTATCGCGTGGAGCCGCGATTTCAAAGGCTACCTGCCGTTCGAGCCCGGCGTGATCGATCTATGCGAACGCGCGCTGAAAGCATTCGAAGATCTCGGATGTATCGTCGAAGAGGCGGCGCCCGACTTTCCGATCGAAGAGGTCTGGCGCAACTGGCTTAAGCTCCGCGCCTGGCAGGTGGCCGCATTGCTGCACGGCGCGTATCGCGATCCGGCGCGGCGCGAACTACTCAAGCCCGAAGCGCAATGGGAAATCGAAAGCGCGCTCAAGATCACCGCGCTCGATATCGCCGACGCGTCGGCAGTGCGCAGCCACTGGTACCAGGCGGTGCGCGCGATGTTCGAGAAATACGATTTCTGGATCCTGCCGGCAGGCCAGGTTTTCCCATTCGACGCGAAAATGCACTGGCCCAAGGAAATCAACGGCCGCGCGATGGACACCTATCATCGCTGGATGGAAGTGATGATCCCCGTCACGATGTCCGGCTGCCCATCATTAGCGGCCCCCGCCGGATTCAGCACCGCCGGCTTGCCAATGGGCATACAAATCGTCGGCCCCAATCACTCCGAATTTGCCTGTCTTCAACTTGCGCACGCCTACGACCAAGCCACGGAATGGGTAACTAAATATCCACCGCCAATAGCTACTAAGTAATTATAGACCTTTAAACGATATTTGCGCATCAGTGAGTAATCCCTCTGCCTGACCAGGGAGAGGTCGGCGGCGCATCGCGCCGCCGGGTGAGGGTCGTCTATTATTGCCTGAAGTCATTGCGGAGTGTGGTTTCCAGCGTTGCACCTCCCTTACCCTCTCCTGGGATAAGGAGAGGGAACTGAGCAAAAGCAGAAAAAGTAGTAAGGCGACCGTCGCTGCTCGCCATTAAGCGTCAATCGACGTTTTCAATATTTAGAGGGACGCGGTAAGACACTGCGGCGACTCTTAGGCGAAGACCAACGTGCATGGACAGGATCGGACGAGCATGTGGCGACTGCCGGCAGGAATCCCAGCGCAGCTACAGTAGATGAGCGTCGAGGAACGCGAGAGTTCGCGTCCACGCATCTTTCGACGCGTAAGCATCAAACCCGCGAGCCTCGTGAAAGTTAAACCCGTGCTCCGCACCTGGATATACATGGACCTCGTGTTCCCCGCCGTGTTCCGCGATGTCATCCTCCAGTTCGGCGGAGTAGCTGCCGCTTACTCGGCTGTCGCCATCACCACGAAGCATCAAGGTGGGTGGAAATAGTTTTGCTTTGATGACGCCCGCTTTAAGGCGAGGCGTCACATTGGCGTAGTATCCAACTATTGCACGCACATTGGCCGGACGGTCGGGTCCTATCGTCAAGGCTTCGACAACGCCATCTCCAAAGGCCAGTAGTCCTATACGAGTCGCATCCACGTGTGGGTTGTCCTGCAGCGAATCGATGGCTGCGTGGATCGTCCGAATATAGACTTCAGATGGGAGAGGCAATTGGGCGGAAAGATTATTCTCGGGATCGATTGAGAATTGAGCGCAATTCGGGGCGCCGGTTTTTGAATAGTATTCGACAAACTCGGCGTAGTAGGAATGTTCTGCCAAAGATCTGCACATTTGTCGGTACTCTTCGTGACCGAAGCCAATTTTGCCACACGAGTGGATCATGATAACAGCCGGATGCTGGCCGCTATCCGCCGGTACACAATGAAACTCATCGATTGGCGTGCCGTCGTAAATGAACGTGCCGGCGGTGGGCTCTACTCCTGCGTAAGAGCGCTGACAGACTAACAATGCTGTTGCTACAAGACAGAATGATAGCAGACGTGAGAGCAAGATTGAGTCCTGCGCCGGATTTGATGGATCGTTAATTAAGATGTGCGAGCCTTTTCGCACTTCCATTATGCGGCGTCGAGAGCGCGCAGCGCGCCGAATTCATGGCGGACAGAGAGGCCCCCCTGCCTATTTCATCTGCGCGCGGACATATGCGCCGAGCTTGTCGATTGCTTGCTGGCCCTCGGGGAGAATCTTGGCGAAGACGTGCCAGACGTGGACCATCTCGTCCCAGATTTCGAGTTCGACTTTGACGCCGTGCGCCTTGGCGCGCTCGGCGACGCGGGTTGAGTCGTCGAGCAGGATCTCCGCTTCGCCGACCTGGATCAGCAACGGCGGCAGTCCGTGAAAATCGGCGTGAATCTGAGAGATCAGCGGATGCTTCGGATCGTGATGCGCATAGTACGCCTTGGCTGAGTCGGTCAGATTGCCGCCCGAAACCATCGGATCCTTTGCGGCCTTGGTCTTCACCGATTCCCCCGTGCCTTCCATATCGGTCCACGGTGAAATCGCGACGGCGCAGGCCGGCATCGGCTGATGCGAATCGCGCAGTGCGAGCAAGGTCGCGATCGTGAGTCCGCCGCCCGCCGAATCTCCCGCGATCGCGATATGCCTCGGCGTCAGCCCTTGCGCCAGCATCCATTTGTACGCCGCAGTCGCATCCTGAACGGCGGCCGGATACGGATGCTCCGGCGCGAGGCGATAGTCGATGATAAGCACGCGCGCTCCCGAGGCCCGCGACATCCGCGCCACCATCGCGCGATGGGTCACGATTGAGCCGGTCACGTAGCCACCGCCATGCAGGTAAAGAATCGCGCGGTTCGGATCTGCGCCCGGCGCTGAAACCCATTCGCCGCGCATTCCGCCGACATCGACCGGCGTGCAGGAAATATCGGCCGCGACGCGCTCCGATATTTTCTCCATGCCGGCGCGCCGCGCTTCGATCGAGGCGTTGGGGTTCATCGGCCGCGACTTGATCAGCTCGATTACCTTTTTGTTCTGCTCGCTTGCCATCGGCGGAGTCTCCTTGCTCGAGTGTAAGGGCGCATTTTCGTTATACATCGAAACAGGCTCGCGTCCATCGTCGAACAACGGCGAAAAGTTGACGTTCCGCTATGCTCCCAAAAAGGAAAAGGCGTAACCTTGTGATGCGACGATGACGATGGCGCCGTTTAGTTCCAGTTGCTCACGCTCGTATCGGCGTCGCGCCGGTTTCGGGCTGCTGGCCGGCGCGCTGACGCTGCTCGTTCTGCTACTCGCGCCTAGGATCGCATTCGCAGAAGGAAAACCCTACTTTCTGGTAGCAACTCCCGATCTGCCCGATCCGGTGTTCGAGGAATCCGTAATCCTGATACTGCCGCAGGCTGAAGGCTCGGGCGAAGAGCAGCTCGTCGTCGGGCTCATCGTCAACAAGCCGACGTCGGTGGAGGTGAAGCAGATCTTTCCCAAGTCGGGAGACCTAAAGGGCAAAGCGGTGAGCGCGTTTTTTGGCGGCCCGGTCGAACCCAGCGATCCCTCGATCCTGATGCGTGGCCCGGACGGCGCAAACGCCAAGGGCTCGATGCGCCTGCTGGACGATCTCTATCTCGTGACTGATCCGGACGCGGTCGCGGACCTCTTGAAGAAGGGCGCCACGGGTGGCGACCTGCGCCTGATCATGGGCCGCTCGCAATGGACCGACGATCAGTTGCATGCCGAGATTGCCGAGGGCTCATGGTACAAGGCGCCGGCGACAGTGGAAGATGTCTTCACCGCCGACCCGATCGGAGTGTGGCGCGACCTCGTGAAGCATTCGCAACTGCTCGAGGTCTATGTACCTGCGCCGCCCGCCGCCTTCGAGCTGCTCCGATGCGCCTGGCCGGTTCAGGTGCCGCGCGGCGGAAGTCCCGCGGCGCGATAGACCGCATCGATTATGCGCATGCTGACGACACCATCCGCGCCATCGGTCTGAAATTTTCCCTGGCCTCGGACGGCATCAGCGAAAGCGCGCAACTGGTAAGTGTAGGTCGGATCCCCGGGCACCGATTCCTGCGTTTCTCCGGCGTTGGTCTTGATGGTGAGCTGATGCCCGCGATGCGGCGCGATGGGATTCACGACCTTCCCCTCACCGCGATCGCCTCGCGCGATGAAGCTTGCACCGAATTGAACATCCTTGCCCATCGCGCACGTCATCCGCGCCGTCACGCCCGGACCGAGCTCCATATTCACGTCCATCGCGACGTCGATATTCTCTGCAACCGTGCTGGCCGCGGCGCGCACGACGCGCGGAGTGATGCCGGTGAAGAATCGAATCATGTGCAGCGGGTAGCATCCGAGGTCCATCGTCGCGCCCCCCGCGAGGCTCCAGTCATAGCGGATATTCGGTGGCGCGATCGGCGCGGCGAAGCTGCTTTCGACATAGACCAGCTTGCCCAGCGTGCCGTTGCTGATGAGCTCGCGCACGCGAGCCGCCAGCGGGTGATAGCAGTAATGAAACGCGTCACCGAGGATCCGTCCCGATGCCGATGCGGCCTGCGCCATCCGCTCGGCCTCCGCGGCGTTGGACGCGAGCGGCTTCTCGCACAGCACATGCTTGCCGGCATGCAGCGCGCGGATCGTCCATTCGCAATGAAGCGAGTTGGGCAGTGGATTGTAAATGATGTCGATACCGGGGTCGCTGATGAGATCGTCGTAAGTGGCGAGCACGCGCGGGATTCGATTTGCCTTGGCGAATTCCTCGGCGCGGCGAGAATCGCGCGCGGCGATAGCGGTGACTTCGACGCCGTCGATTTGTTCGGCCGGCTTGATGAGAGCGTTGGGTGTGATCCTCGCGGCGCCGAGGGTCCCGATTCGTAACGTCGATGGCATCGTCGCTCCTGTGATCGCGGTCGCGTGACCGCAGGCAATCTAGCAAAGGCGCGCGATTTCGTCTGTGCGGGAACTCGATGGTGAAGATAAAAAATGGCCGGGCTACATGTGGGGACCGTGGGTGGGGAGCCAACGGTTAAGTAGCCCGGCCTAGCTTGGGGACAGGCGCTGTCATTCTCGGGGGAGGAGATTTCAGCGCTGGAGAGATGGACAGCAATCGCTGTGCCGACGAAAATCCTGCATAAAACCTTGACGGCTTCGAGAGCCCGCTTCTCGTTTTGCGATCAATCGTCGCGATTCCTCGCGAAAATCGCATAAATTCGGCGCGAGTCCGAGGTTTGCACGATGCGAACGCGATCGCGCAGTTGCGGAGTGCGAAACATTCAAAGCAGATAGTGCCGCAGCTGTGATGCAGCCTGACGATCTTTTTTCTTGCACCTGCATATCGGAAGAATGCACAAGCAGAAACTTCGGTTGATAGAAGAGGCACAGAAAAGCGGTACAATGTTGAGAGCGGATCCGCCCTGTGGTACCTCTTTAAGGCTCGGGGCGTGGCGCAGCCTGGTAGCGCACCTGCCTTGGGAGCAGGGGGTCGGCCGTTCAAATCGGCTCGCCCCGATTTAAAGCGCCAGTAGCTCAGTAGGAAAGAGCAACGGCCTTCTAAGCCGTGGGTCAGGGGTTCGAATCCCTTCTGGCGCGCCAGTAGAGGGAATCGCCGCGTGCGGCGATGAAGATCGTTGATACAGAGGTGAGTGTAGCTCAGTTGGCAGAGCATCGGATTGTGGCTCCGGCGGTCGAGGGTTCAAATCCCTTCACTCACCCCAAGCTTCCTGCTACGAAGAACAGTCCTCGGTGGGCCGTTAGCTCAGTTGGTAGAGCAGCTGACTCTTAATCAGCGGGTCTCCGGTTCGAGCCCGGAACGGCCCACCAATAAATACCTCGCTTTTCTCGCACTTGGCGAATAACCGGATCGGACCCGAGTAAGCGCCGCGTAAGCGTTGCGATCAGACGTAATCGCCCCGTACGTGTCGTATACTTTTACCTGCCATTCCTGCCAATTATGTCAGATTCCGTAGGATTGGTGCAGAATATCTCGTTGGCAGGTGCTTGGCAGGTTTGGCAGGCGAGGGTTTGGGTCGGGGCCCTGCGTGCCGCGCCGTGGGTGCGCTTGTCGCCGCTTTCTCGTCCGCCTGTCCCCCGACGTGCGGCGCTACTGCGTGGCCGCTGGCGCATCGCGGTTGGCTGCCCGGCCTCGCTTACGGCAAGGAAAACTGACGCCGCAAATTGCGCCCTCCGATTACGTGTCGCTTACGCACGCGGCACGCGCCTGCGCGAAGCCGCTGCTCGCGAGCGACTACGGCATTGCGACCCAATAACTGTGGGTTAGGCGCTCCAAGCTGCCTGTCAAGGAAAGTCCCTTGTTTGCGGGGAGTTGTGCCGCCTGCCGGGTAAGTGGCTGGTGCCGCGCCGCGCTGGCCCTCCGGACGATTGTTGCCGCTCGATCCAAAAGGGCCCTTTTAAGTCGTCGCGCCACAAAACCAAGGGCAACCTAGTGTGACGTCCCATTAAAAACCTTACAGATTGGTAGCGGACTGCTAGGGTAGCGAGGGAGGTGGCGAGGATGAGCAGAGCGAACACGGCGTTGCTGATTGGCGAAGCTGAGCGCCTGAAACTGCAGGCCTTGGTCCGCTCGCGCAGCATGCCGCAGTCGTTGG